>JBFMGX010000034.1 GCA_040752595.1 Candidatus Zixiibacteriota bacterium | reverse complement strand
GGACATGGCATCCTCCGCCGATCCCACCCAACGCGACATCGTGGTCTTTTACTCCGGCGCCGACGGCATCTTCCGGTATCTCTTCTATGGACGGATGGAGGACGAGACCTCGCGGCTTCCGGTCGCCGATGGCACGGTCCATCTGATCGGCAAGGGGGATCAGCGCCGTTTCAATGAGTTCTTCGCCGTGTCGGGGCCGGAATTCTGCATGTTCGAATTCAACAAGACGGCCTACGACTGGGTGAAGGAGAAGATCATCGACATTCCGGGAACCGTTGTCTCGACCACCTTCGGTCCGGGCCGCGGCACCACATTCCACCGGATGTACGTCGGCACTGTCGACGGCACCATCTACGAGATTGTCCGCGAGGGACTGGAGAACGAATAAACCCGCACGGCCGGTGTGGCCCTGACGTTCGTCAGGGCTCGCAAGAGCCACAACATGAACCGGTGACCCCGCCGTGTTCCGGCTCGCATGCCGATCCGTTGGTCCTTGTAGACCGTGACCAAGATCACGGCCACACTTCGCTATCGCAGCCGGCGGCGGCGGTTGTGCAGGTAATCCCAGAAGATGTATCCGCCCAGCCGGTCGGGAGGGGTGAAGTAAGCGCGTCCCCGGTTGAGGGCGGTGAGCTTGCGGACAAACTGCTGGAGATAGGGATCGGCGGTCACCATGAACGTGGTGATCATGATCTTCTTGCGGCGGCAGATGACCGCTTCGTCGAGTGTCCGGTTGACGATGATCGGGTCCAGCCCCGCTGGGTTCCTGTAGATCGTCCCGTCGCCCTTGCGGATCACCGAGGGCTTCCCGTCGGTGATCATGAAGATCTGCTTGTTGTGGTGCTTGCGGTGCAGCAGAATCTGCCGCGCCATCCGCAGTCCCGCCTGCGTGTTGGTGTGGTAGGGACCGGCGCCGATATACGCCAAATCGGCCACTTGGATCATCGCGGCGTCATCGCCGAAGACGACGACATCGAGCGCGTCCTTCGGATAGCGGGTCAGAATCATCTCGGCGAAGGCGAGCGCCACCTGCTTGGCCGGGGTGATGCGGTCTTCGCCGTAGAGAATCATCGAATGCGAGATGTCCAGGAGGAGCACGGTGGCGCAACTCGTGGTGGCCTCGGACTGTCGCACCGCCAGATCGGGCTCGGTCAGTGTCCATTGATCCCCCGCATCACGGCGCATCGCATTGATAAACGACTCGTTGAAGTCGATTTCCTGGGCGCCATCGCCGAACCTGTAGGGGCGCCGCTCCGGCAAGGGTTCGTGGGAGCCGCCCTCTTCGCGGGGGATGGGATGATTGCCGCGCGCATCGGCTTTGAGGGCTGAAAACACGCGATCGAGCGAATCCTGACGAATCTGTTTCTCACCCTTGGGGGTCAAGGAGAGCCGATGGTTCGCTTCCTGAATGATCCGGTCCTCTCGCAGTCTTCTCTCAAAATCGTCCAGGTCCAGGTCGGCGGCGAGGATTCCCTGTTCCTTCAGGTACCGCATCCAGCGCAACGCCTCATCGACGTCGCCGTTGGTCTGCAACAGGAGGTAGTTGAACAGACGCAGCAGGTCGCGTTGCGCCAGCAGGCGCCGGATCAGTTCTTCGTCCCACTCGGAGTATTGGAAGCGCATGGTCAGATTACGAATTGTCTCATTGTACTGTCACCCTGAGCGGAGCGAAGGGTCTGCTTTCCAATCCATAGGGAGAAACAGCAGATGCTTCGCTTCGCTCAGCGTGACAACTCTCGATTCTGACGTTCCTTCCGGATTGCTCAACGACCAGTCAATCATCCCGCCGCACGTTGTGCAGCATCGTGGCCAACATGTCGGAATAGCGATGGATCGAATCGACCGCCGTCTTGGCGATCAGGTTCTGTTGATGCAGGCCGTCGAGGACAAACTCCATACCCAGGGCCGTTTCGTGAGCGTCCGGCGGTTTCAGGAATTGCTCGGCGATCTTCTTCAGCGTCGGCACGGCCGCCAGCGCATTCGCGTATGTCTCAAACGTCATGTCGTCGGACACCTCGACCTTCGTATCGCCGGAGAAGTGCGCCAGGACTTTTCCGAAGATCGGGTCGGCCTTGGCGGGGAGCCCGCCGTCCTTGTCGATCTCGGGAAAGCGACGTTTGAACACCCGCCCGATCGCCTCGCCGATCACATTCAGGACAATCATGCGGGCGCCTTCGCGCTCGCCCTCGTAGACGAGCTCGACTTTGCCGGCGACTGCGGGAATCGCCGCGGTCAGATCGGCCATGCGGGGGACCATGATCGATTCGCCGGTGCGCAAGTTGCGGCGTTCCATGTTCGAGATCACGTTCTCCATGACCGCAATCGGGACGCGCGCGGACACCCCTGATGATTGATCGATAAACTCCGATTCGCGCGCCGCGAAGGCAATCTCTTCGATGATCTCCCGGTAGAAGGCGGGCAGCACCGGCCGGGTGCCGTCGCGATGCGCCCACGCCTCCTGATCGGTGATCCGCTGCGCCTCGGCCACCGTCACCGGATAGTGCGTGGCGATCTGCGAGTCGATACGATCCTTGAGCGGTGTGATGATGTTGCCGCGGTTGGTGTAGTCCTCGGGGTTGGCGGTGAAGACCAACACCATGTCCAGGGGGATCCGCACCGGAAAACCGCGAATCTGCAGGTCGTTCTCCTCCAGGATGTTCAACAGCCCGACCTGGATGCGCGGCTGCAGATCGGGGAGCTCGTTGATGGCGAAGATGCCGCGGTTGGTGCGTGGGATGATCCCATAGTGAATCGTCTCTTCATCGGAGAAGTCCCGTCGTTCGCGCGCCGCTTTGATCGGATCGAGGTCGCCGATCAGATCAGCGATGGTCACATCCGGCGTGGCCAGCTTCTCCTGGTAGCGGCGGTCGCGCCCGATCCACTCGATCGGCGTCTGGTCTCCTTTTTCGGCGATCAGGCGGCGCGAATAGGCGCACCCGGGGCGCAATGGATGGCAGTTGAGCGGCGATCCGGCGATGACCGGCGTGGCGTCATCCAGAAGCGTCGTCAGCGCCCGCACCAACCGGGTCTTGGCCTGACCGCGAAGCCCAAGGAGAATGAAGTTGTGCCGGGACATGATGGCGTTTTCGAGCGCCGGGATCACGGTCTTGTCATAGCCGATGATCCCGGGGAACAGTTCCTCCCCGGCGGTGATCTTACGGATCAGGTTGCGGCGCATTTCATCTTTGACCGATTCATAGACGAGGCCGGCCCGTTTGAAGGCACCCAGGGTCTCGGGACGTTTGACAGGCATCGGATCATGGCTCCTTGATTGTGACACGGTGGTTCGGCTGCCCGACCCACATCCATCGGCTGGACGATTCTACACACCAACGGCGGGATCGGCACCGCCCATCGGATGAACAACCGGACTGGAGGGAAGTTTCAGGTCAAAGAAGATCGACTCATGCTGCAATCGGTTTCACGACCTTCGAGGTGTGCGGTCGGGTGCCCACACCCGACCGCTCCCTCACCCGATCCGCCTGCGGCGGATCGACCTCTCCCGGAGGGAGAGGTTACTTGTCCCCTATCCACTCTGGGGAGAGGAGAGGGTGAGGGGTCACAGCCAACGCAAGACACATACAGAAGCTCCGACGCACCTTGAGTCTCTGATTCTGTCAAACGCTCAGGGCAAGACCTCGATGTGAGGTACTTCCGCCGCCATCACTTCACCGCAGATGGCGGCATCCTTCAGGCCGGCATCCTCAAGCCGTCGCAGCATCGGCTCGGCCTGGCCGGGGTCCACGGACATCAAGAGCCCGCCGGAGGTCTGCGGGTCGAAAAACAGCATCTGCCGGGCGGCATCGATCCGCGCGTCGACGCGCACTTTCGTTTCCAGCGGTTCATTGCCGGTGAGTTTCACGGCCGACTTGACGCCGCGGGCGACTAACGAATCACAGAGCGGCCAGCGCGGAATCCGGCTTTCCATGAATCGTAGGCCGACACGGCTGGCCTGCGCCATCTCCCAGGCATGCCCCGCCAGCCCGAAGCCGGTGATGTCGGTCACGCCGTGCACGCCGCCGAAGGCCAGCATCACGGCGCAGGCGGTGTGATTGAGTTCGGCCATTGCCTCCAGTACCGGTCGCGCCTCGACCTCAGTGATCAACCCTCCCCGAAGTCCGGTGACCACGATGCCGGTCCCAAGGGGTTTGGTGAGGATCAGCAAATCGCCCACGCGCGCGGCGGCATTGGTCTTGATGTCGGCGTCCCGTACAATCCCGGTCACCGACAGGCCGTACTTGAGTTCTTCGTCTCGGACGGTGTGGCCGCCGATCAGTGCGACACCGGCCTTGGTCAGCGTGTCCAATCCGCCGCGGAGGATCTCGGTCAACGTCGGTTGGGTGATTCCCCGCGTCGGGAAACAGCAGAGATTCAGTGCCGCCTTGGGCGTGCCGCCCATGGCGTACACATCGGACAGAGCATTGGCGGCGGCGATCCGCCCGAACAGATGCGGATCGTCACACGGCGGCGTGATGAAATCCGCCGTCAACACCAGGTTCAGATCCGGCGCAATCCGATAGACTCCGGCATCATCGCCGGTGGTAATCCCCACCAACACCTCGGCGGGCACCGGGATGTCCAGATCACGGACGATGGCCGACAGGTCCACCGGACCCATTTTCCCCGCTCACCCGCCGGAACGGGCGAAACGGGTGATGCATTCGGCCGATGTCGATGGGCTCTCTGTCATGCCGGATTCCCTGTGATCGGCGGCGGCTTCGTCGGTATCGGTGACGGCGGCGATTCCGACTGTGCTGCCGGGCATAACCATACATCAAACATGGTGCGAAACTGAAACAGTTTTTCCCGGGCCGTCACGATCGCGACCGCCAGACCAATCGTGGTTGGCGAATCGTATGCTGTTGGCGATCAATATGCTGCAGCAATGCACCGGGCGTGATTGACTCCTGTGTCGGGGGCTGGTAACTTCGACGCCGGCTTGTGTCCCCATGCCATGTGGCGCCGCCCGACCATAGTAGTTCCCTTGATCGTCGTCGCCGCCCTAGCGATTACCGTGGGCGTTGCCATCTGGCACAGTGTCGCTGCCAATCAAGGGCATCTGGTCTTCTCTCTCGATGACCCGTACATCCACCTGGCCATCGCCCGCAATCTGGCGCTCCATGGCGTGTGGGGGATCAATCCGGACCAGTTCTCCGCCGCCTCATCGTCCTCGCTGTACACGTTGCTGTTGACTCTGGCGTTCATTGTCACCGGACCCACGGAGATCTGGGCCTGGGTGCTTTGCATTTCTGGCGCTCTGGCAATCGCACTGCTGCTGGCGGTTCGCGCCCAACGCTCCCTCCCCAACCACTGGCTGGCCGCCGGAGTGGCGCTGTGGACTGTGGTGATCGCCGGTTTGCCCGAGCTGGCGTTCACAGGAATGGAGCACGCCTGGCATACAGTCGCAGTGCTGACGCTGGTCGCCATGACAGAACGTTTACTGGCGGGGCAGGAACATCGCACTCGGGATGCCGCTGCGCTCGTTGTCTTGGTTCTGGTCGGCTGTGCGTTGCGCTATGAGACACTGTTCCTGATTCCACCGCTTCTGATCTGTCTGCTTGCTGCGGGGAAGAAACGGATGGCAGCGGCCGTGGCCATCGCCGCCGCGTTGCCGGCCGCGACACTCGGCATTGTCCAACTGGCGCACGGGGAACCGTTTCTTCCCAACACGATTCTGCTGAAGGGTGTGTACTACGAGCACCTCGGTCTGTGGAGTTACCCGGCGCGATTCCTTCGCCAGATCGATTCGCTATACTGGATCACCCTGCTCGGTTTGGCGTCGGTGGCGGCGTTCGATTCGTTGCGTCAACGCGGGGCCCGCGACCCGCGTCTGGCCGGGATCGCCATGTTCTTCGCGGCCGTGCTGTGCCAGTCGGCGTTTGGTCTGATCGAACGGCGCTATGTCGTCTATGTCGTCGCGATGGGAGTCTGGGTGGTTCTTCCCCACATTGGCGAGTGGATCGAGCGCGCCCGGCCCTGGATGGTCAAAGCAACAGTGCGCTATTCCGTGTGGGGAATGGCGTTCTGTGTCGGTGTCTTCCCCTTCGCCGACCGCCTTCAGGAGCTCGGCCGCCTCCCTCAGTTGAGCCAGGACATCTACCAACAGCAGTATCAGATGGCGCGCTTCTTTGCGGAGAACCACCGGGGGCGAACGGTCGCCGTCAATGATATCGGCCTGGTGTCGTGGGCCGGCAATGTCCAGGTCTTCGACCTGTGGGGTCTCGGCAACAGCACCGTGGCACGACTGCGCGCCGATAATACCTTCACACCCGAGCGCATGCGCGAGCTGGTCGCACAGGCGGGCGCCCCCATCGCGGCCGTCTATCCCGGTTGGTTTGTCACGCACGGTGGCCTTCCCGACGAGTGGCGTCCTGTCGGTCACTGGCAGCTTGCGCCAAAGAGCAAAACCAGCGTCGGGTCGCCGTTGGTCTTCTTCTTCGCCACAACACCGGACTGGATCGAGCCCTTGCAGAAAAGTCTGGATCGTTTCACGCCGCAGTTGCCCCCCGAGGTAAGGACCGTGTTCTAGGGCCTCTGGCCAGACACTGTCGGCGGGGACGACCCTCTACCTGTGTCGGAGAGAGCAGAGAGAGAGATAACCTCTCCCTCCGGGAGAGGTCGATCCGCCGCAGGCAGATCGGGTGAGGGCTCTCTTCGAAAGTCTGTCCGTTAATCGTGGACAGCATTCGCACCTCCGTTCTTTGACAGGCGCGGGCGCCGAACTTTTGCGCGCGGCGAGGTCGGGATCGTATCTTGAGCGGACTGGAAGGATCAGTCATCGTTCAAACGAGGTCAACGATCATGCTGAATGCCATCATCCAAGTCCCTGAGCCGAAGAATGAACCGGTGAAATCGTATGCCCCCGGTTCTCCCGAACGGGCCGAATTGCAGAAGGAGATCGAACGGCAGCGCCGCATGCAGATCGAGATTCCGTTGGTGATCGGCGGCGAAGAAGTCCGAAGCGGCCAGATGGCCGACTGCCGCATGCCGCACCAGCATGGCCACTTGCTGGCACGGTATCACAAGGCGTCGCGTGAGCATGTGCAGCGGGCCATTGCGGCCGCGAAAGCCGTGCAACCCGCCTGGGCGGCGCTCGATTGGGAGCACCGCGCCGCGATCATGCTCAAGGCGGCCGATCTGCTGGCGGGGCCATACCGGCAGATTCTCAACGCCGCCACCATGAACGGCCAGAGCAAGAATCCCTTCCAGGCCGAGATCGACTCGGCCTGTGAGTTGATCGACTTCTACCGCTTCAATCCGTTCTATGCGCGCCAGATCTATGCCCAACAGCCGAATTCCGCGCCGGGAATCTGGGACTATGTCGAGCATCGGCCGCTGGAGGGTTTCGTTTTTGCGGTGACGCCGTTCAACTTCACGTCGATTGCGGGGAATCTCCCCACCGCGCCGGTGTTGATGGGGAATGTCGCGCTGTGGAAGCCCGCGTCGAGCGCGGTGTACTCGGCGTATTGGCTGATGCAGATGTTCAAAGAGGCGGGTTTGCCGCCCGGCGTGATCAATTTCGTCCCCGGCTCGGGTGGCGAGGTCGGCGATCCGGCGGTCGACTCTCCCGAATTGGCGGGCGTGCACTTCACCGGCTCGACCTCGGTCTTCCAGGCGATGTGGAAGCGGATCGGCACTAACATCGCCCACTATCGCTCCTATCCACGAATTGTCGGCGAGACCGGCGGCAAAGACTTCGTGTTCGCGCATCCCTCCGCAGACGTTGAGGCGCTGGTTGTCGCGCTGTTGCGCGGCGCCTTCGAGTATCAGGGGCAGAAATGCTCGGCCGCCTCGCGCGCCTACATCCCCGAATCGCTCTGGCCGAAGGTCAAGGAACGCATGGGCGATGAACTGGCGCAGATGAAGATGGGCGACCCCGCCGACTTCGGCAACTTCATCAATGCCGTGATCGACAAGGCGGCGTTCGACTCGATCAAGGGGTACATCGACTTCGCGAAGTCATCGGGCGATGCCAAGGTCATCTTCGGCGGCCAATGCGACGATTCGGTCGGCTACTTCATCACCCCCACCGTGGTGCAGACGACCAATCCGAAGTTCAAGCTGATCTGCGAGGAGATCTTCGGCCCGGTGTTGACGATCTTTGTCTATCCCGACAACAAGCTCGATGACACGCTGGCGCAGTGCGACGTCGCCTCGCCGTATGCCCTGACCGGCGCGGTCTTCGCGCAGGACCGCTATGCCATCGCCAAGATGGCCCGCGCATTGACCTACACCGCCGGTAACTTCTACATCAATGACAAACCGACCGGCGCGGTGGTCGGGCAGCAACCGTTCGGCGGCGCCCGCGCCTCCGGCACCAATGACAAGGCCGGGAGCATGATCAACCTGTTGCGTTGGCTCTCCCCCCGCGCGGTGAAGGAGACCTTCGTCCCGCCCCGGGATTGGCGGTACCCGTTTTTGGGGTAGGAGTGGTATTGGCTATCCATGGGAGGGCGAGGCTCCTGCCGAGCCGCTCTTTCACATACGAAACGAAAAGACGGCTCGCCGGGATGCTCGCCCTCCCGAAGACACATTGTGATTGGTTACCTCTCCCTCCGGGAGAGGTCGCTCCGATCCGCCGCGGCGGATCGGAGCGGCTTGTCCTGAGCGGAGCCGAAGGGGTGAGGGAATTGCCCGCCGCCGTGCGATAGACTATAATATGGTCAGTGCCGTCTGGCCCGCGCCCGCGCGGGGGAGGGAGACGATGTGCCGCTGCGAGTGGATCAGCTTCAATCAGCGTCCGTCGGGCCGCGCGATGACTCTGATAGACCGTGACTAAGGTCATGGCCACCCCCGCGAGCGGGAGAGGAGGGATCTGAAATGTCGGACTTGATTATGAGGGTGGACAGCAAGACTGCGAACAATATCTGGCAGCGCCTGGTTGACCCAAGTCGTCTTCGACTGATCTTGGTGGTCACGTCGGGCGATCAAGCGGAAGTGAAGGGGTTCTCTGATTACGAGAGTTTTGTTGCTAGTGTATGGTCGTCAGTTAACCCCACGCTCCATAAGGCTGCCTCAGGCCTCAAGGATAAAGCTCTTCGGCTGCTGAGGCTCTCGGATGTGGCGAGACACGATCTGATGACTGCCGCTGTAGGTATCGCGAAGGAGATGGTAGAGACGGCCCACAAGGAAGGACAGCGGATTGGATTGGCAATTCAAGCGAAGGAGATAACCGAGTTTCCCGTAGGAGCATCGGGGCCAAGAACATTGTACCTCATAACCATGTGGCGACTGCCTTCCAGTGAGGAGATGAGTAAGATCATCGTGACAGATTTGGAGCTGCTACCGGAGTTCTACGAAGATGGGCGTCCAACGGTTGAATTCCGTACGGAGCCGTGACCACCAGTACGTTCTCCATCCGGGAGGGTTTCCGTTCTAGAAACGGTGTCATGGCCCCCTCGATTATGCGGTCTACGCGATTGAGGTGCGGGTCAGCCCTCGGGCTGACCTTCGTCGCACAGCGACGATCTGCAACGATTCGCAATTGACGGCTGCCGACCGTCGGCACTTGGTTCGAGATCAAAAACAGGGGCCTTACGGCCCCAGGTCAGCCCAAGGGCTGACCCGCACTCCAAATGAAGAGGTGGACACGCATGCTCACCACCCAAGAACGCCAGGACATGATCGCGCGGATGCGCAAGCTGCCGGAGATGCTCGAAGCCGCCGTCAAGGGGCTGAACGATCAGCAGCTCGATACGTCATACGGCGAGGGGAAATGGACGGTGCGGCAGGTGGTGCACCATGTGGCCGAGGCGCACCTGATGGCGTTTGCGCGGGTCAAGATCGCGTTGACCGAGGACAAGCCGGCGCTGCCGATGTATGACCAGGTGAAATGGACCGAGCTCCCGGATGCCCGCCTGGCCCCGATTGCTCCCTCATTGGGGATCATTCGCGCTCTGCATGAACGCTGGTGCGGGCTTTGGGCTATGCTGCCTGCGGATGCCTGGCAACGGGGGTCGGTGCATGCCCGTCGCGGCGAGATGACGATTGATGATCTGCTCGTGCTATACGCCGACCATGGCGACAAACATGTCGCGCAGATCGTGGGCTTGCGCGCGGCGAAGGGATGGTAGAGGATGCGGGGGGCTGAAAGTCGAAGATCCCGAGCGAAGAGAGGGATCCCTGTCCTCAGTGACGTTGGTGGCGCAGGCATTCCTGCCTGCGCATAATTCATGGGCAGACAGGAGTGTCTGCCCCACCAAGAACATCTGACAGAATGAACGCAGGGAAGACTCCCTCACCCGATCCGTCCTCCGGACGGATCGACCTCTCCCGGAGGGAGAGGTTAGATCCGCACTGTCAACCATGAAAGGAACGATCCGGGCGATGCTCACAGCACAAGAACGCCAGGAAATGATTGCCTGTATCCGGCGGCTGCCGGAAATTCTGGAAGCGGCCGTAAAGGGGCTGAACGATCAGCAGCTCGACACGCCCTATGGTGAGGGGAAATGGACGGTGCGGCAGGTGGTGCACCATGTGGCCGACTCGCACATGGTGGCCTTTGGGCGGATCAAACTCATCCTCACCGAGGAGAAGCCGCAGATCAAGCCGTACAATCAAGAAGAGTGGGCCAAACTCCCGGATGTGCTGCAGGTTCCGATTGACCCATCGCTGGCGATCATCAACGGTCTGCACCAGCGCTGGAGCACTTTGTTAGCCGCATTGCCGGCGGACGCATGGCGGCGCCCGGCTTTTCATCCCGAGCACGGCGACATGATCCTCGACGATTTCCTGCGCATCTACTCGCATCACGGCGAGAGTCATGTGGCATCGATCACACGTCTGCGCGCGGCGAAGGGATGGTAGATGATGCAGGGGGCTGAAAGCCCCCTGTCCTCACTTGGCGGAAAGGACGCTTCGTATGCCCGATCGAATCCGCATCGCCTTGGTCAAATCGCTCCGGGGCGAGCACGCCCATGTTAAGCCGTTGATTGCCCTCGAAGCGCTGACGGCGGCGCAGGCGCGCCAGCGTCCCCGGCGGGGACTGGCCACGATCTGGGAGCAACTGGCCCACATGGTCTTTTGGCAGGACATCATGCTGGCGCGATTGCGTGGCGAAGCACCACCCTATCCCAAGTCCGCGGCCGACGGATGGCCGCCGATGCCGCCGGCACGCGATGCCGTTGCCGAGTGGGCCGACCTGGTAGCCCATTTCGCCAACGGTTTGAAGACAGCGCAGCGATTCGCGAAGACGACCGATCTGGCGCGCATCATTAGAACGAAGACCAAGCGCACCACGGTCGAGCAACTCATCGCCCTGGCACAGCACAATTCGTACCATGTCGGGCAGATCGTGACCGTGCGCCGGATGCTGGGTCTGTGGCCGCCGCCTTCGGGCGGGGATACGTGGTGATTCAGGGTTGCCCCCCAAGAGACGTCGTGAGCGGTGGGCCTCCGACGGGGTTTGTCTAGGGGATCTTCCCTCACCCGCCCGCCGACGGCGTGCGACCTCTCCCGGTGGGAGAGGTTATCTTCGTCCCCTTGCTCTGTTGTTCGACTCAAACACGTCCACGTGTAACCTTTCCCGTACCCGGCCGTTTTGAAGGTGATGAGCGGCTTCCAGGCGATGGCGGAAGCATGGCGGGATCGGATCTATAGTTTCGCCTACTACAGCTTGGGCAGCCGCGAAGAAGCCGAGGATGTCACGCAGGAGGTTCTGGTGCGGTTGTGGCAACATTGGCCGACGTTGTCGGATGGGCACACGGTTCCCTGGTTGATCCGGGTGGCGCGCAACGCCTGTCTCGATGTGCATCGTCGGCGCCAGACGCGCACCGCTTTTGCCGCCAACCACAGCGACGATTGCCCGGTCAATCCCTCCCCCGTGGCCGATGATCCCGACGCGATCTTGGAGCGTCAGGAATTCCGTAAGCAGGTGGAAACAGCATTACACGAGATCGAGGAACCGTACCGTTCCATTGTCATTCTGCGCGAGATCGAAACGCTCAGCTACGCCGAGATTGCCGACGCGCTGGCGTTGCCGCTCAATACGGTGAAGGTCTATCTGCACCGGGGGCGGCGTCGCTTACGCGAGTTGCTGAAAGAGGAATACGCCCATGGTACTCTCTGATCAACAAACACGCTGCGCCTGGGTGCGCGATCGCCTCGATCCGTATGTCGATTGCGAGCTGCCGTCCGCCGAAGCCGGGGCCATCGCGGCACATCTTTCCGACTGCGCGGAATGCACGGCGGAATTGGCGCTGGCCCAACGGACACTCGATGCCTTGCACGACCTCCCGGTGCTGAGCTGTCCCGACGCGGTGGTCGTCGAGGTCGGACGGCGGATCGGGCCTGAGCCGTCGTTTTGGCGTCGCCTGTGGGCTGGACGCCTCTTGCGGCCGGCGCTGATCGGCGCCGTTGCGGTGGCGCTGGTGGCGGCGACCGCCATCATCGGACGCTACCAATCGGCGGCGCCGCCGCGATTGAGTGCCGAGGAGATGGCGGTGGCCCGGGCCGAAGTCAAGTGGGCACTGGCCATCGTCAGTGACGTCGCCCGCCGCACCGAGAAGACGGTGCGCCGGGAGCTTCCCGATCCGCGCCTGTTGGCGCCGGTGCGGCGCACCATCGAAAAGAAGGAAAGCAATCGCGATTCGCAGAGCCGTCTGCAGCTTGAGGAGGAACACTATGAGAGTTAGAGTCATGGCCACTGCGGCGTTGGTGTTGGTCGCCGTGTCCGCCACGGCCCATGCGCAGCAGGACTATGAGAAGCACCCGGGGTACGTCGACATCAGCGCGCTGGGGATTGCCGGCGGTCAGGAGCCCTCGGTGGAGATCATGCTCAAAGGTTCCCTGCTTCGGCTGTTGGCCGGTGCCGCCGGCGACGATGATCCCGGATTAAAGGACGTCGTGCAAAAACTGGCCGGCATCAGCGTGCGCGTGTATCCCCTCGACAGCGCCCCCGGTGACGAGTACGAGAAGAAAGCCGATGCGCTCTCGAAGCGCCTGGGCAGTCAGGGTTGGGAGACGATCGTGAAGGTTCGCGAGCCGGGGGAACGCGCCTACATCGCCGTCAAGACGGTGAACGACCACATCGTGGGACTGGTCGTGCTGTCGCTGGAGAAGGACGATGAGATCGCCTTGGTGAACATCGCCGGCGACATCGATCTCGACCGGATCGGGGAACTGGGCGACGATTTCCATCTGTCGCCGCTCGACAGCGCGCGCCTCGAGTCGCGCAAGTCTTCGAAGTCGAAGGATCACTGACGGGCGGAGGTGAGTGATGCGGCACACAAACCGAAAGGCCACCTTGATCGTGGTGGCAGCTCTGCCCCTGTTGTTGTCCGGGTGCATGCGCGCGCGGCAGTTGGAAGGCATCGGTCAGCAGATCGTCTGGTCATGCCCCGAAGCGGATTTCCATCGGGATGTCTCCCTGTCGCTCGGGCCGATGTCGATCGGCGTGCTGTCTTGGGCGGCGGGTCTGGCCGACGACGATGAAGATGTGCGCGAGGCGCGGCAATACCTAAGGTGCATCCGCAGCCTGCAGGTCGTGGTCTATGACATCGACGGGAAGATCGGTGACGTGCGCGATCTGTTTCCCCGTCGGCTGCAGGAGACGCTCCAGGACGACGACTGGGAGCTGCTGGTCAAGTCCAATGAGCCCGACGGGCAGACCTGGATTCATTACCGCGAAGACAACAAAGGGGTTGTGCGGGAGATGAACATCGCCGCGCTGGACCGAGACGAATTCGTGCTCGTCCGCATATCGGGCAACCTCAATCGTCTCTTCGAGCAGGCGCTGGAGGACGAGCGCCCGCTGACCAAGCTGGCCCGCAAGGCGGGACGTTAGTGCGCTGAAAGGCACCGGTCGGTGTCCGACCGGGCGTGCCCGCGATCTGTGATCGCGGTCTGTTTGCTCCCACGATCATCGTCCCGCGGCGCGGGACCGCGATCACAGATCGCGGCCACGCTCTGGTGAACATCCAGGCGCGATGAATCGCGCCGCTACCGGATCTCGCAGAGTTGTGCCGGTCAGCCCTTGGGCTGACCTCGGACCCGTAGGGTCCGTCTTCGTGTGGTCGACTTCGTGGACATCGCGGCTACGCCGCCCGCCTCGGCGGGTCAGCCCAAGGGTTCATCCTGAAGGACTCACCCTGAAGGGCTGACCGGCACAGAGCACTCTCCTACTCGCATTCCAGATACCCCAGCACCTCCGGCAGCGCCTCGATCAGATCCGAGGCGACGAGCGAACGTTCGCCGACATCGGCGGCGGCGAAATCACCCGCGAGGCCGTGGATGTAGACGCCGAGAAGCGCGGCGACCAATGGTCCACACTCCTGCGCCAGGAATGAGACGATGACCCCGGTCAGGACATCGCCGACACCGCCCGAGGCCATCCCCGAATTGCCGGTGGGATTCAAGTAGACATGTCCATCGGGCGCTGCGATGAAGGTCGGCGCGCCCTTCATGACCGCGATGCAATGGAATCGTGAGGCGGCCTCACGTGCGGCGGCTTCGCGGTCGGCGGCGATGTCGGATGTTTCCCGGCCCAGCAGGCGCGCCATTTCGCCGACATGGGGTGTGATGATCAACGGCACGTCGCAGGCGGTTTCAAGAACGGCTATATCGCGGGCGCAGGCATTGAGGCCATCGGCGTCGAGGACGGTCGGTTTGCTGCGACGCACAATCAGACGCCGCACCAACTCCTGTGTCTCATGATGCTGCGACAGGCCGGGACCGATCGCGACCGCATTGACCGTTTCCATATGTTTGATGATCTCTCCGAGCCCGCGTCGGGCCAAGACACGTCTCGGACGCACTTCGGGCAACGGCAGTACCACCGGCTCAGTGGCTTTGATGTCGACGAGATCGGCCAGCGAGGCGGGGACGCCGACATAGGTCAATCCGACTCCGGCACGCATGCAGGCATTGGCCGCCAATGCTGCCGCCCCCGACATCCCGACCGAGCCGCCGAGGATCAGCGCCTTGCCGAATGTCCCTTTGTGGCCATCGGGGGGACGTGACGGCAGCGACTGCCGAATGAACACCTCGGTGATCAGCGCCAGAGAAGTCCCCTGCGCGGCGAACGCCTCCGGTGGAATGCCGATGTCGATCGTCTCCAGATGTCCGACATACCCGCGTCCCGGCCAAAGCCATTGGCCGCGTTTGCTCGCCGCCAGAGTCATGGTCGTGTGGGCCTTGATCGTCGGGTCGCAGACCGAGCCGGTAGCGCCATCGAGACCCGACGGTGTATCCACGGCGACAATCCGCACACCGGAGCGGTTCATGGCCGCAACGACCACTGCCGCCACACCGTCAATCGGTCCACAGAAACCGGTGCCGAAAATCGCATCGATCAGAAGGTCGAACGCAGTGAAGTCGGGGATCTGCTCAGAGTCGTTCACCGGCTGCGGCGACAGGCCCATCGCGATAGCCCGGTCCGCGTTCACTCGGGCGTCGCCGGAGAGTGATTCGATCGAGCCGAGCAGGTGGATGCTCACCGATGCGCCCGCTTCAGCCAGATAACGGGCGATCACGAATCCGTCGCCGCCGTTGTTCCCCCGTCCGCAGACGATCCCGATCCTCTTGTCCCGGCATTCGCCATCGAACAGACGTTCGCGGATGCGCGTGGCGATGCCGCGTCCGGCGTCTTCCATCAGCGTCAGGCCGGGAATGCCCATCCCCTGGATGGCGCGTCCATCGACGGCGCGCATCTGCTCGGGCGTAAGAATGGGTGGAAGATCGATCGGAGTCATGGCGCCTGTTGCCCGAACTACCGGCTTGAAAGTATCCGCTTCATCTCTTCGGCATACCAACGCGCTTTGGCAGCCGCCGCCTCGGCGAAATCCTCGCCGGAGGAGGCATAGAGGATGTCCCGCGAGACATTGATTAGAACCGGTGCCCTACCGGCCGCCGCAATCCGCAGTGATTCATACAGATCGCCGCCTTGGGCACCGATGCCCGGGATGAGGAGCGGGGCCATGGGGGCCAAGCGACGCACCTCTTGCAATAGCCCCGCGTGGCGGGCACCGACCACCAGGCCAAATGGTTTGCGGTGGCGTTCTGCCAGCGCGATGACATGCTGAAAGACCGGGCGATGGTCGGCCACAAGCGTCTGCAAATCATCAGAGCCGGGATTCGAGGTCAGGCAGAGCACGAAGGGGAGCTTGCCCGGATAGGCAAAAAACGGCTCCAGCGAGTCGCCACCCAAGTATGGGCTCACTGTGGTCCCATCCCCATCCAAGTGCTCAAAAACGAATCTCGCGTACATCGCCGCCGTGTTGCCGATGTCGCCGCGCTTGGCGTCGAGGATCACCGGAATCTCCTCTGGGATCTCAGCGACGAGTTCCTCCAACTGCGCAATCCCATCCGAGCCCTGGGCTTCGAAGAAGGCGAGATTCGGCTTGTACGCGGCGGCATAGGGGGCGGTCGTGACGACGATCCGACGGCAGAACTCAAAGAGCGGGCTTGGTCCTTGTGCCATGATAGCCGGCATCTTCGCCCGATCGGGATCGAGTCCGATGCAGAGTCGCGCACCGGTCGTTTCGAATCGCCGACCCAGCTTCTCCAAGCAGTCGCCCATGCCAAAACCTCCGATGGCCAAGGTGCGCGTCGCCGTGTGCCCCGGCCGTGGAAGGTAGCGAGCGGGTCGGGGAATGGCAATTGCCAGGACGGAGAGCAAGTCCGTCGCCTCCCGATTGCATGGGTCTTGGAGCGGAGACTGACATATATTGCCGTTGTTGGGAGGGAGGAGCGTGAGGACGATCATCCGCAAGTTCATTGGGACCTGCCTGCTGGGATCTGTCGTGATTGTTGCCGCCAGACCGGCTGGGGGACAACGGACGCCGAATAAGGCCCAGGCCGAACTGGAGGCGAGAATCGTGGTTGACTCGATGGGCTGCCCAGTTGCCGTCGATCTCTGGTTGGCGTCGACGACCGACACGGTCCATGGGATCGAGGCTCTCTTGCGCTGGGACAGGCCGGATTGTGTCCGTTTCGCTCCCGCTCCGCCTGTTCGTTCCACCAAGAAGGGCCACGCCGCGGATACAACGTCGCGGCCGCGGCTTCCGGTCGCCGCCGATGCGGCCGCGATCAAGATCGCCGGAGGGTTGGTGGCCGACTGGGAGCTTGTCGAGGCGCGAAGCTCAGACGGGCTTACGGTCAAGGTCACAGCGCTGTCCGCGCTCATGCCGGGTCACAAGGCCACGGCCTTGGTGCCGGGAAAAAGCGGGCGAATCTGTCGGCTTCCCTTGAACTTGGAGACCGCAGCCAGGCCCCAATCGCTGGGGGATTCGTTGTCGGTGTGGCTGGATCAGGGGAAGACGAGACTGTCTAATGCTGCGGGGGCGTTGTTCGGTGACCTTGTGCTGAAGAAGGGATCAATAGAACTCCGCCATTGCCGGCCCGAATCATTCCCCCGGCGCTGAGGCACGAACGGCCGGTGCGGGCACAGATGAGCACTTTTTGCTGGCTGACCCGTCGCGCATCTTCTGGCGCTGCCTCGGGCGGTATAACTTCCCGCCACGGACTAAGATGCAGGAGGAATCGCATTCGAGGCGCCAATACTTCTTGACAGAACGCGGGGGGAGTGGTAAACTTACGTTCGGTGCCTCTGCGGGCGGGTTGCCCGGAGTGTCAACCGATTACCATTACCTGCAAGTCTCTGCATCGTAATGCAGAGAGAAGTGGCCCCGAGATTCTTGGTGTATGGGCGAATGCCCGTCGGGTCTGAGCTGCACAGGAGACGCCTTAGCGACAACAGCGCACGGTTTTTCGGACTTGTGTCCGCCCACAACCTCATGATCGCTTGAGCGGCGTGTGCGGCAGTCCGATGAACGTGGAGAGATGTTGGTCAGCGAGGCGCGGGACTGCCTTGGCTGGGTTCTTCGGCACGGGATTTGAGTGTCTCGACCGGAGCCCCGCGTGACGTGTTGTGTGCGACGCGGAACGCGTGACCGAAGGCAAAACTGAATTGTCCCAGAACCGCAAGGAGCCACCCATGTTCCACAGTCGGGTCCCTCACGTGGTACTGGCGAGCCTGGTGCTCGCGGTCGCGGTCATCATGAGCCAACCCGCGGATCAGGTATCCGCCGAGCCCAAAGGCACAAGCTCGGATACTCTGATCATCATCGATTTCGCCGACACGGTCGGCTCACCGGGGGCTTCGGTCCCGGTGTCGGTCTTTCTGCAGAATCGAACCGACTCGATTCAGGGATTTCAGATTTCCGTAACCCTCTCGCGTCCCGATTTGATGGCGTTCATCGCCGACACGGTGATCGACACGTGCATCATCTGCCTGGACTCCGCCTGTACCGCACTGGACACGATCTATCCGTGCACGACCGTCGTGGTCCCGTCGTCCGTGCAGGGGTCCATCATCGAGGACTGGGACTACGCCGAGGCACGGACCGCGGGGGGAACCAACCTGCGTCTGACCGGGCTGGCCGATTACGATCGCAATCACTCGCCCCTGCCGATTCTGCCTTGGACAAACGGTGTCCTGATCAAAGTCGTCGCCCAAGTCAACTGCGATATCCCCGACACGGTCCTTGACCGCACCGTGGTTTTGGACGTGAACGAAATCGGCACGTATTTCGTCGATCCGAAGGGGGATACGATCTCCGTGGTCCAACTGATCAACGGCTCGATCACGGTGCCGTTCACGACCCTGGGCGATCTCGACTACAACGGGATCTTCAACCTATTGGATGTCGTCAAACTGGTGAACATTGCGTTTCGCGGATATCCGCCCGCCTGTCCCCCTGGCGTCGATGATCTGAATTGTGACGGATACGTCACACTCCAGGACGTCGTGCTGCTGGTCGGCCATGTCTTCCGAGGTCAACCGCGGCCCACGTGCTGAGTCCAGCCCCCATGCCCTGTTGTCGGCCGTCACGAAGGCGATTGTGCCCGGTCTGGCGTTCGCACATCCCCCACTGTCGGCGGAAATAACTGTTGACAGTTCCGGGAATCCCGGGCATGTTGCGAGTGGTTGAAGCGTATTCTCAGTAGAGAGATTGGTGCCGTGGGTGTTAGCAGTCGCCCCTTGTCTGTCATGCCAAGCGTGCGCAGCGGCCTCTCTCGTCCGGGAGGGACGGCGGTTCTGTGGCCGATCCGACCGGGAGGTCGGGAATGAACGAATCCGGCGCGACCGTTCGACGGTCGTGCGTCACAAGCCCTCGGGAGAACAGCCCTCTATGGCCCAGGTAGTGTCTTCACACAAAACCTACAAGCAGTAACGGATGGTTGTTCTCCCCCTTTCTGGCAGACGTCCCGGGCGCAAGCCCGGGACGTCTGGTTTTCTGCCGTTGTGGTGCGTACACTCGCGCGCACCGCGCGACTGCTGTCATCCGCTTGTCGTCAGAACGATGCGTGCATCCACAGCCAACGACGGCACACCGGCCGGCCGGGCGACAAAGGGATTGATGTCCAGCTCCTCCAGTCCGGGAACAGCACTCGCGAGGTGCGAGAGCGTGACGAGAGTGGACACGACCGGTTCAAGATCGACCGGTGGCGCGCCACGAAACCCTTCGAGGAGCTTCTTTCCGTGCAATCGTCCCAACATCTCGCGAGCGACGTCGCGCGTGATCGGAGGAAGCCGGAAGACGACGTCGCGCGCCGCCTCCACGAGGATTCCCCCCAGCCCGCACATGACCATCGGTCCGAAGGTCGGGTCGCGCACGATGCCCAGCACCAATTCCACGCCGCCGGTGACCATCGGCTGTACGACGACATGGGCATCGGTGAGGTGGTGTTCACCCGCCCGCTGCTGCAGGGTCCGATAATGCCGTGCCAGCTCCTGTTCGTCGCGCACGTCGGTGATGACCGCGCCGATCTCCGTCTTGTGCAGCAATTCACCGGCCTCCAGCTTGAGAGCAATCGGATAGCCGACAGTGCGTGCCACCTCCAATGCCTCCGCCTGGTCACGAGTCGGGAGGGGACGGGCGATGGGGATCCCGCATTGCGCCAGCAGGGCCAGTGCCTGACCCGAGGGAATCTGTGTTTGGCCTTCACGTGCCCAAGTGGCGAGTGAACGGGCGGCATGATCGACCTCAGGCGGGGTCGGCGGCGCGATGATGGCTGGGCGCTCGCGCAGATCCCGGCAGGCATCCATCCCGGCGCACACCGCCGCCATCTCTTCCGGGAAGGTATAGACGGGGATGCCGGCATCCTTCAGACTGCGGACCGCCGCAAACTGGTCGCCGGCACCCATCATGCAGGCCACCATCGGCTTGTCGATCCCGTGGTGGGCATCGATGATCGCCTCTGCCACGGAGTGCTCGTCGATCATGATCGGTGGGATGAAGATGCACAGGACGGCGTCGACATTCGGGTCGGCGAAGAGGGTGCGCAAGGCCATCCGGTATTGGTCGCTGGTCGCCGAGGCGATCATGTCGACCGGATTGCCGGTGGCGGCCGCTGGTGGGAGATGGGCCTTCAGCGTGGCCACCGTCTGCGGCGCCAGCCGCACGACATCGAGCCCCAGCGCCGCGGCAGCATCAGTGGCCAAAATGGCAGGGCCGCCGGCATTGGTCAGAATGGCCACCCGTTTGCCTCTGGGCAGCGGCTGCACATTGAGCGCCCCGACCAGGTCGAACATCTCCTCCATCGTGTCCACGCGAAGGATGCCGCAATGGTCAAAGAGCGCATCGACGCCGACATCGCCGCCGGAGAGCGCCCCGGTGTGCGACATGGTGGCACGCGCCCCGGCCCCGGTCCGGCCGGCCTTGACCGCGATGATCGGTTTCGTACGGCTGACCTCCCGCGCCACCTGGGCGAAAGCGGCGGTGTCGCCGAAACTCTCCAAGTACAACAGGATGATCCGCGTGGCCGGATCGTCCTTCCAGTAGTTGAGCATGGTGGTGCCGGAGATGTCCGCCTTGTTGCCCACCGAGGCAAACATCGAAAAACCGATTCCCAAGCGCCGGGCATGATTGAGCACCGCCTCCCCCAGAGAACCCGACTGGGTCATGAACGCGACGCCCCCGGCCAGAGGATGGGTCCGTGAGAATGTGGCATTCAACGACACCGCCGGATCGGTGTTGAAGACCCCGAAACAGTTGGGGCCGACCATCCGCATCCCATAGTGCTGCGCCCGGTCCCAGAGCTCGCGTTCGTCTCTGGCACCCTCTTCTCCCACTTCCCGGTAACCGGCGGTGACCACGACCACGCCGCCCACGCCCTTACGGCCGCAATCCTCCACGGTGGACAGAACAAGGTCCTTGCGGACGATGATCACGGCCATATCGACCGGATCGGGGACGTCGAGAATCGATGGATAGCACTTGATCGAATGGATCACACCGGCGGAGGGATTGACCGGGAAGACCGGCCCGGTGAAGCCGTGGGCGACCAGGTTGTGGGTGATGACCTGTCCGATCGTCCCCGCACGCGCGGTGGCGCCGATCACCGCCACCGACCGGGGGCGGAAGATCTTGTCGAGTCCTTCCGGTGTGTGCATCGGTGATTCTCCCGTCAGGACGGCAGAGCAACGTCTGCAAGTTGCCGCCGTCGCGCCCAATATTGCCGCGCCCCAAGCCACGACCAATGGATTCGGTTACGGCGATGACAGAATGCGGCAAGGAGTGGGAGTCGCACAGGGGACTGTGCGCAGGAAACCCGGCCTTTCTGCGCCATTGTGGCGCAGCGGCTGCGTCTGTCGTAATCCCATTGGCAACAGGATGTTATGGGTCTTCGAGGCGGCGAATCCAGCATTGCCCGCAGCCGATGCGTTGTCGTCGCTTGGACACGATCCGAATTGGGGCGTCGTCATGGCGTGTAAGCATCAGGAGAACAACAAGATACAGCAACAAGACCAATTCGGAGGCCGTTGGCATGGACTTTGTTGTCTTGGACCTTGGCTCTGGTAACAGGGCCGTCAGCAAACGCGGTGAAGGGGCGCTGACGAAGTGGGGTTGAAGGAGTTCCCAGGTGAGGGGGGAACTCCTTCTGGTTTTGTACGCTTCCGGTGAGGCTCACTAGTCCGGGATGTGCCCTGGCAGCTTGGTCGTTTCGTCCGTCTCTGCCTCTTTCAGTTGCCTCTTGGTCAACCCTTGCGCCTGCGAGAGATCAGCACCATCTCGGAAATCGACGTTTCCAAGCGACGTACGGAGATTGGCACTGGTGAGTCTTGCACTTCGGAAGTTCGAATCCTCCAACCAAGCTCCAGTGAAATCCGCATTCGAGACATCCGTCCCTCGGAAATTCGCAGCGCATAGATATGCGTGGCGAAAGTCGGCTACGGCGAAGTTCCCAGCAAATCGTGCGAGCGGAAGGTACACATTATTGAAGTCGAGCCGGTACTGTCCTCCTCTATCATGGTTCAGAGAGCGCCGCCCGATCACTGTTAAGATCGCTTGGATATCTTGCGACGGCGGGGGCGCCCCCCCCCACGATGGGCGGTCGAGCTTCTTGTTATCCTCCTCACGTGCCTTGTCTACATCCGTCAGTTGTGCATGCTCCCGCACATACGCCGTCAGCACATCCATGATCGGCCAGTGGTCCTTTTCCGAATCGCGGGCGATGCGCTCCAAGGCGTAGATGCCACCCAATTTCACCGCGAGATTGTCGCTGCCGAGTTGCTCAATGGCGCGGGTGAAGCGCTCGGTGATTTGGCCTTCTCGGGCGATTCGGACTTGCTCTTCGGCGGCGATCACCCGCCGCCACGTCGCCCATAGGCCGAGTAGGATGGCCAATCCGCCGAGAACCTGTGCCAAGGTGACACGCGCCTTATCCTCCAATTCAAACAAACGGTCGGGGGATACCGGGCCCCACAGAGAGTTGACCTGCCATTCCGGGACCTTCCAGAGGATCAGGACGAGGATCATACCTGCGACGAAGATCATCGCGCCACGCTTCAGCCACGTGAGCCATTCGCGCTGAGTGCTTCTCGCGAAGAGTCTCTGAGGGCGTTTCATCTGTTGGCCTTTCATTTGGTTGGTGGCGCAGGCACTCTTGCCTGCGCAAGATCATGGGCAGGCAGGAGTGCCTGCCCCACCAGAGCTTTTCAACACTCCCAGGAGTGCCTGCCCCACCAACGCCCTACCATACTGGTGGAATCTGCAAGGGGTTGCCTGCCCCACCAGAGCTTTCTTAGTCTGCATTCAGAAACCAGCCCGGGTATTGCCGAGGATCGGCAACGAGTCCTTTGCGTACGGGATTGTTGAGCATGTACGCCAGCTTCTCATCGAGCTCATCTTGGTCACGGACAATCCTATCCCACGACTCGTCTTGCCAGACCCTTCCTTTGGTCCCGCGCCCGCGATTGATCTTCCGCGCGCTTGCGCCTTTGATCCCTCTCATGGTCTGGCCCAATGATGCTCCCTCCTCAGGGCAGATCAGGAGATGCACATGGTCCGGCATGACCGTGGCGGCGATCAGAGTGTAACGCCCCTCTTGTCCTGCCTTGAGGTGGTCCAGCACGAGCTGGATCTCGTCCAGCGACAGGTCATCTGCAGCAACGCGGAACGTCACGAAATAGGTGCTCCCTGGCAGCGACCAGTGAGGCAACCTACGTTTGGTGATCTTCAACCCAGTCATTCATCATTCGGTGGCGCAGGCACTCTTGCCTGCGCAAGATCATAGGCAGGCAGGAGTGCCTGCCCCACCAAACACCCATAAGATACTGCATCCCGATCATGAAGACAAAAACGGGACGGAGCGAACTCCGTCCCGTGCGGGGGAGATGGAAACGAATGCCTGACCCGATGGTGTTGTTCGTTACTTCTTCAGGTTCTTAAGCTCCTGCCGCAACGCCTGTAGTTGATCGCGCAGTTCTTCCATCTGATCCTGGAAGTCCTGGCGCCAGTCCTGCATCATTTCATCGCGGGCGCTGCGTTGGGCGCGAATCGCATCGCGCAGCTTCATCGTGGCGTTGTCCGGCATCACATGGAACCTCCGTGGCATGCCGGATCCCGACCAGGTATCCGATGACTCGACTTTGACATCGACCGTCTTCTGTTCGCTGGGGCTGCGGATCACCATCACGGTGGCGATATCGCCGTCATCCTTCTTCTGGATCGCCTTGCGGACTTCATTGGTGTTGCGGACCGGCTTGTGGTCGATCTCCACGATCACATCCCCGGCCTGGAGTCCGGCCTTGTCGGCGGGGCCGTCCTTTTCGACCTCATTGATGAGCGCGCCGCCATCCTTGGCGCCGAAGTGCTCGGCCAATTGATCGGAGAGGTCATAGAGCGCCACACCGATGCGCGAAGTGGACAGTTGCCCCAGCGAGAAGGTAAACGCCCGCGGTGCCGCCGGCGGTTCCGGAACTTCCATGTCGACATCGGGCGGCTCCGTGATCCATTCAAACTCTCGTTCGCGATCCTTGTTGGCGGTGATTTCGACCTTCAGCGGCATCTCCTTGCCCCCGCGCAGAACGACAATCTCCTTGGTCTCGCCGGGGTCGGACCACTCGATCAGACGGGTCAAACGGGACGTGGTCGGCGTGTCCTTGCCGTCGAAACGGATGATCACATCGCCCTTCTTGATCCCGGCCTTGTCGGCCGGAGAGTCCTCAATCACGCCGGAGACAAAGACGCCTTCGACGTCCTTCACTCCCTCCGATTCCGCCAGATCCTGGTCCATCGTCTGGATGTAGACACCCAGCCAGCCGCGTTCATTCTTCCACTTGGTGTCTGCGGCCTGCGCGTGGCCGGACACGGTCGCGTATGCCATCACCAGGGCGACGATGGCCAATGCCGCCAAAAGGATGGGCCAGCCGCGTCGCCAGCCATGTTGCCCGGATTGCATCACTGCCTCCCTTGCTTCCGAAGAGCCCTCGTGTTGGTTTTTCATTTTCCTCCACCTGATTGACGAGGTTTTTTACGTACCCAAGGGGAGCATGGTTCCGCTATTGTTAAGTCACGGTCGGGACCGGTCCGGTTCGAGGACCGCAATCGCTTGAGGGCAAAGGCCATAGCGTGGGGGTGACATGACGGCGACGAAATACGAGGTGAAGCGGATCGGCGTCTTCTCATTGGTGAAGACGCTCTTCCTGGTCGGCGGGATCAGTGGTTTTGTCATTGGGATCATCGAGTGGATCCTCATCGGGCTGATCTTCTGGGCGACCCAGAATGCACCGATCGATCCCGGTCTTTTTGACCAGTCCGGGATGGGCGATCTTCTGGGCGCGGGCATCGGTTTTTTGGGATTCCTCCTGCCGATCTTCGGGGGGATTGCCGGCGCGGTGGGGGGTGTTCTCTTCGGCTTCGTTCTGGCGTTGACCTACAACCTCAGCGCCCGACTCTGGGGCGGGATCGAGCTTGACCTGGCGGCTTCTACCGGAGTCGCGTCGACTGCACCCGCGCCCATCGCTCCATTGAGTGGAACAGTGACGCGATTGCCGGATGCAGCCCGTCGAGTGCCTGATCACCGAGAAGGGAACGAGCCGCCCGATCCGGGCCCGGCGTCGGATCGGTCCTCATCGGCGATGTATGAATAGGACAGGTCAGGAGCGCGGTTCGGCAGGGCTCACCGCAGGCAGGGATCCTGACCTACGATGACTTCGCAGGGCATGGTCGAATGGCGCGAACGCTCATCCCATGCCGGCGTTCACGTTGTTCAGACTGAATTGCAGCCGGCGCAATGATTCTGCTTTGCCGAGAATCTCGAGGATCGCTGTTGCTCCGCCCGGAGTGGTGCGCGTGCCGGAGATGGCAATCCTGATCGCCCACATAACTGCTCCTGTATTCAAACCAAGGGACACGCTGAGCGTTTTGAGTTCGCTCCATAGGGTGTCGTTGTTCCATGCCTTGACTTTCTGGAGCGTGGCGATGGCGGCCGGCAATACGCGCACGGTGCTTTCAATAGTCGCTTTCTGCGCCTTTTCTACGAAGAACTCGCGGTCGAAAACAGGGAGAGTCTCCAGAAAGGCGACTTGTTGCCCAATCTGAGAGAATTTCTCAATGCGCGGCTGAATCAATGGCATCAGCTTCTCAATTCCAATATCTCGACGGACAACCTTCCTGACATACGGAAGCGCGAGTTCACGAAACCGTTCGGGCGTCAATTTGCGGATGTACACGCCATTGAACCAAAGCAGCTTCTCGTAATCGAATATGGCCGCCGACTTGCTGATTCCCGAGACGCGAAATCTCTGGACCAGCTCCTCGAGGGTAAAGAACTCCTCGCTGGTATCTTTCGGGCTCCATCCCAGCAAGGCGATGTAATTGACGATGCTCTCCGGCAGGAATCCGTCCTGAACCAGATCATGAAAGCTCACGGCACCATGCCGTTTCGAGAGCTTGGACACCGTACCGTCCTCGCCTTTGCCCATGATCAACGGCAGGTGTACATACTGGGGACGTTCCCAGCCGAACGAATCGTATAGAATGACATATTGCGGAGTTGAGGAGAGGTATTCCGATCCGCGGACAACATGCGTCACGCCCATCAGGTGATCGTCCACCACGTGGGCAAAATTGTAGGTGGGATAACCATCTGACTTGATCAGGACGATATCCGAGAGATCTGCATTCGCTCTGGAAATGGCACCAAAGACCATATCATCAAATGTGGTAACACCATCCGGCGGCGTCTTCTGGCGAAGGACATAGGGAATACCGTTCTTGAGTTTCTCACTGACTTCATCCGCCGATAGGTTCCGGCAACGCCGGCTGTAGCCGTAACTGCCGGCCGCCTCACCCGCTTCCTCACCTTCCTGGCTGTTGCAGAAGCAGTAGTACGCGTGTCCGGAGGCAATCAGTTTCTGAGCATACTCGATGTAGATCTCTCTCCGCTCACTTTGGACATAAGGGCCGTTGGGGCCCCCTATGCCCGGACCTTCATCGTACTTCAATCCCGCCAGTTCCAGGGTCTCATAGATGAGTTGAACGGCGTTTTCAACCAGTCGCGTTCTGTCGGTGTCCTCGATTCGCAGTATGAACACGCCGCCGTGGGATTTGGCCAACAAGTACGAGTACAGTGCTGTGCGGAGATTACCAATGTGCATGTAGCCGGACGGGCTGGGTGCAAAGCGCGTCACAACCTGTGTCTTGTTCATTCCATCCGATATGGGTGTCATATTGCGACCGGTGTCCTGCTCTTTGGCACTCGAGTGTTAAGAACGTCTAACAGAATGAACGATTGTGTTTTTCGGGAGGGCGAGGCTCCTGCCGAGCCGTCCAGCCCCAACTATGTAAAGAGCGGCTCAGCGGGGGCGCAATCCCAAAGTTAGTTGAAGTTTGAACGGCTCATTGTTGTTTACGCCGCCTTCGACAGGGCGGCACCCTCCAGTCTCAGTTCTCGTTGCAAGGCGTCCCGCAGTGTTCTGAGATGCCGGTATCCGCGCACGGTGCGCAGCCGTGGTTCGATGTCCAACAGTGCCGCCGCCAGCCAGCGCTGCCGCTGGTTCGAGTTCTTCCA
>JBFMGX010000033.1 GCA_040752595.1 Candidatus Zixiibacteriota bacterium | reverse complement strand
CGGGCGGGCTCAATCGCAACGGTTCCAGTCGCGGTCCTCTGCGCATGCGATGCCTCCTTCAAAGAGTCTACCAGACATACGCAGACGAGAGAATAATGTTTAAGAAATTAATGACTCAGGACACTAGAATGTCCGGAGACGGGCGGCCAATGAAGTTGATGGTGCGGAGTTCTGGGTCGGCCTCCCACACAATCACTGTCGGGATAAGAGTGGGTTGTTCACCGTGCACCAAGTTCTATCTCCGCCGACGCGGCGCCTGCTCGAGGTAGGAGCCGGCGTGCAGTTCTTTGCGTAATATAGCTCCGCCGGAGCAAAAACGGGTCGGCTGGGCCTGGCGTTGCGCCGGCGGCTTGCTCTGACGACTGAAGGCCGGACCCAACTGTTTGCCTGACAGCGAGATGCGCCATCGGGACCGCATCGGCCGTGATTGTCTCTCGCGGATCGGACAATCGGGATGAAGCCGATCGAGAGGGAGGTGGCGTGAGTATCAGCTTCCTACCCATGCGCAGAGCTGCGGGCGCGACCGGCGAATCCGCCTCGGGCGGACTCGCGTCGCGCGGCCTGACAAGTCGACCGCGATAGGGGATTCGCGCTTGTGTTCACATGGATTGGAGTTATACTGAGACTGGGAGAGCCGGCGCGATGTAGGCGCCGGCAGAATGTACGTCGGAAGGAGTATCCCTCCAATCCGCACCGTGACGGGTCGGTTTCGGCAGTTCTTGACGGGTCATCGCGAATAGAGGCAAGACGGCACCCGGCGGTTCTTCCTCCTCCGGACTGCTACTCGGGATCTTGTGGCTGGCAATGGCCAACGGGGAGAGATCATGAGACGGATTCTGGTGGGCACGTTTGCGCTTTTGGCGGTCGCCACGACGGCGTGGGGCGGTGATCTCTATCGCGTCAGTCTGCACGGACCGCGCGATGCGTTCTGGATACAATCCATCGGTGGCGAGGTGCTGCTACGGGCGGGCAATGACTATCTCCTCCTGGGTGATGAGATGACCGCCGAGCAACTCCCGCAGTATCGACTCGATCATGAGCTGCTGGAGAAGGGTGTGCAGAAGAACGAACTGGCGATTGACTGGCGGCGCGACCGCAAGAACCTCGACCGATATCCGCTGCTCTATGAACACGAGGGGATCCGTGTCCTCCGTGTGAAGCCTACCGATCTGCTCCCGACCGGCAACGTGCCGGATCTGTTGCCCATCCGCAATGAGCACCTCCAGATCGCCTACGTGGTCCCGGAGCCGGTTCAGAAACAGATGTTGATGCCCCTGGCGGATCTCGATTCGGTGATCAACAAAGTGAGTCAGGATTCGATCGTGGCTTGGGAGAATCGGCTCCAGGCCTTCTACCGTCGGGTGGCCGGGACAGACTCCATCTATGCCGCCCGCGATTGGATCAAGGCGAAGTTTCAATCGTTCGGCTACGACTCGGTGTACACCGATCTGTTTTATGCCTCAGTCTCGGGCGGCACCAAGCCCTGTTACAACGTGGTCGCCGTCAAACCGGGCGCAGCCTATCCAGAGAAGCAGGTCATCGTCGGTGCGCACTATGACGCTGTGCCTCCTTCGCCAGGGGCTGACGACAACGCCTCCGGCACGGTCGGTGTACTGGAACTGGCGCGTATCCTCAAGAATCTCGAAAACGACCTGACCCTGATCTTCATCACGTTCGATGCCGAGGAATGGGGGTTGTACGGATCGGAACACTATGCCGATGAGGCGGCGGCGAGGGGCGATCAGATTGTCCTGATGTTCAACATGGACATGATTGGGTGGTACATCAATTACGGAGACGCCAATCTGTACCACGGCAGCAGCACCCAGTACGCGCAGCACTGGATCGACGTCGGCGGCCCGCTGGTGGGGATCAGCGGACATCTCGCCGGGACCTCCAGCGGTTCGGACCACTACCCCTTCACGCAGAAGGGCTACGATGGTGTGTTCCTAGCGGAGTACAATTTCTCGGGGGTCTATCATTCCTCCCAGGACAGCACCACCTACATGAGCTTCGACTACATGACCCGGATGATCAAGGCGTCGCTGGCCACTGTGTTTACCGTTGCATATAACAAGGACATAGACGGGGACGGCAT
This sequence comes from Candidatus Zixiibacteriota bacterium, assembly GCA_040752595.1. Taxonomy (NCBI): domain Bacteria; kingdom Pseudomonadati; phylum Candidatus Zixiibacteriota; species Candidatus Zixiibacteriota bacterium. The sequence continues at coordinate 28,008 of JBFMGX010000033.1, read as the reverse complement.
CCTGAACGACGTCGACAATTGCCCGTTCAATTCCAACGCCAGTCAGGCCGACTACGACGTCGACGGGGTCGGCGATGTCTGCGACAACTGCGCGGAGGTGGCCAACCCCGGCCAGGGCGACGTCGACCATGACGGCATCGGCGACGTCTGCGACGTTTGTTTGTTCGACGGCCCCAATTTCACCGCGGGGGGCGAGGCCGAGGCCTATGGTTTGGGTTGGAGCGTGAGCGGGGCAGGGGACGTCAACAACGACGGATACGATGATTGGATCGCGGGCATCAATGGCTCGCATTCGGGGCCGGGACAGCCAGGGCAGGCCTATGTTTATTCCGGGCGCGACGGTAGCCTCCTATACCATTTCACCGGTCAGGCGCCGCGAGATTGGTTCGGCTCGGCAGTGGCTGACGGGGGGGACCTCAACGGCGACGGGTATGATGATGTCATCGTCGGCGCGATGGCCAACGACGCATACACCTTCAATGCCGGGCGCGTGTATGTCTTCTACGGCGGCGCCGGTCCGTTTCCGATCACGAAGAACGCCGCGAGCGCTGATCGCATCTTCACCGGAAGCGCGGAGGCCGATTACTTCGGCACCGCTGTCTCCGGCATCGACGATATCAACGGTGATCTGGTGCCGGACATTGTGATCGGGGCGCCCAGTTACACGGTGGGGATGCCCGGCCCGGGTCGTGTCTTCTTGTATTCCGGTGCCGACGGTGCGCTGGTCCGTACGCTCACCGGCCAGGTCTCGGGGGATCAGTTCGGCGCCGCGGCGTCGCGCGCCGGCGATTTCAACCAGGATGGGGTCGAAGATGTGATCGTGGGGGCAAAGTGGAACGACGCCATGGGCACGAACGCGGGTCGGGCCTACGTGTACTCAGGCGCCACCGGGGCACTCTTGCGAACCTTCAGCGGTGATCAACAGGATGACGAGTTTGGTGGCGCGGTGGCGGCGGCGGGGGATGTGAACCATGATGGATTCGCCGATGTCGTGGTGAGTGCCCTCTACAGCGGTAACGGCAGGGTCTACATCTACTCCGGGCAGAACGGTGTGCTCCTCTACGTCCACGAAGGCGCAAATCTCGAGGATATGTTCGGCTATGCGGTCGCCGGCGCCGGAGATGTCAACGGCGACACCTATGCGGATTATCTTGTCGGTGCGCCGGGACAGGGACGCGTGTACCTCTATAGCGGCCGGCTGGGGACTCTACTGTACGCCTACAGCGGCAGCGGCCAGGAGCCCAGCGATTGGTTCGGCAATGCGCTCTCGGGTTCCGCTGACGTCAACGGCGACGGAATTCGTGATCTGATTACCGGTGCCTGTTGGAAGAACACCGCTCAGGGCGACGGTGCCGGGGAAGCGTATGTCTTCTTCCTCGGGGACGCTGACGGCGACATCCTCTACGCCGGTTGCGACAATTGCCCGGCAGTCAGCAATCCCGGACAAGGGGACGCGGACGGCGACAAGATCGGCAATGCCTGTGACAACTGCCCCACAATCTACAACCCCGACCAAGTTGACGCCGACAGCAATGGCGTCGGTGACGTCTGCGAATGTCAATGCCCGTGCGCGGCCGATCCGCAGTGCGACGGCGTGCGCTCCACGCTGCCGGACGTCACCATGACCATCGACGTGGCCTTCCGCGGCGTCGCGCCGGTGTCTGATCCGTTCTGCCCGCGGTACCGGACCGATGTGGACTGTAGCGGCGCGACGACGATCACCGACGTCATCAAGGTCGTGGATGTGGCGTTTCGCGGCGCCAGCCCGGGCGCGACCTACTGTGATCCCTGCGGCCCGTAGCCGCGCGGACCAGGAATGATCTCCGCCCGTGAGACAAGCTTCCACGGGCGCTTTCCTCTTGCGGCCGGCTTCACAACCCCTGAGAGGGCCCAAATGCTCCGTGCCACGGGTCTTTAGGGCTTGTTGAAAAACCTCCCAATTCCGCCCATGTGCGGTCGGGTGCCCACACCCGACCGTTGATGCACAGCCACTTGCGCCGGGTGTGGGCACCCGGCGCCACGGAAACGGTGGCTCTTTCAACACGCCCTTTAGACCCGTGAATTTTCATCTCGGGAAGGCGGCGGCACGGGTCTGAAGACTTGTGGCATGACATCCCGTCTCCGTGTGTGCACGAGTTGACGAAAATGACAGTCTGGCCGAAATAGAGGTGGGAGGATGGAACCGGAACGCGTATAATTCATACGTATGAATGAATCGCTCGGCACACGACAGGCCCTGCTGACATCGGCACGTTGGCTCTTCGCCCGTAACGGGTATGATGGCACGTCGATCAAGATGATCACGGCGCGGGCGCATGCCAACTTGGGGGCCGTGACCTATCATTTCGGCACGAAACGGGCACTGTACGACGAGGTGCTGCGGGCAGCGGCGGGACCGCTGCTGGAGCGGGTGCGGCAGGTTGACGCCGCAGACGGCGCGCCGCTGGCACGCATCGCCGCCGTGGTACACGCGATTCTCGACCACATCACCGCCCACCGCCACTTGCCGGCGTTGATGCTGCATGAGTTGTCACTGGAGCGGCCGATCCCGGAGCCGGTGCGCCAGGTCATGGAAGGGGCGTTCCGCATGTTGCGAAAGCAAGTGGCGGCCGGACAGCGCGATGGGAGCATCGTCTCCGGCGATCCGGTACTACTGACGATCAGCATCGTGGCGCAGCCGATCTATGTCGCGGTGGCCCGCAAGCCGCTGCGCGATGCGGTCGGTCTGGACACGGCGGACCGCAAGACGCGCATCCGGTTGGCGGATCACATGGTCACATTCCTGCGACGCGGGTTGTCGCCAACAAGGAGGGGCCGCGGATGAGACATCGTTTTGCCGTGCTACTGATCGTGGTGTCGGTGCTGTCCCGACACGGCGATGCTCGGGCCGATTCTACCGGCGCCGCCCTCACGATCACAGCGGCGGTGAAGCTGGCGGTCGCGCAATACCCATCGGTGGCGGTCGCGCGCGCGGTCGGTGACCAGGCGAGGGCGGCGGTCGGCGAGGCGCGAGCCGCTTGGATGCCGACATTCTCTCTGGCGATGTCGGCCACGCAGTATGAGGAGCCGATGCTGGTCTCGCCGATCCACAGCTTTTCGCTGACTATGCCGCCGACGTTCGATCGTACAGTCTTTCAGTCGGCGGTCGCGGCGGAGTACACGTTGTTTGACGGTGGCGGGCGGGGCGCTCGCATTCGACTGGCAAAGCATCAGGCGGCGGTGGCCGAAGCGGGACTGGATGCGACCCAGCAGGCGCTCATCGCCCGGACCGTCGGCGCTTACCTCAATGTCTTGGGGATGCGGGAAGTCCTGGCCGCCCACGATCGTCGCATCGCGGCGTTCCAGTCCCAGAAAGATCGCATCAGACAGCTCCACGATGTGGGGCGTGCCGCCGACGTGGACATCCTCCGCATTGAAGCGGCTCTCACCCAGGCCGAGGCCGATCGAGTCGAGGTTGCCACCAACCTGGACACGGCGGAACGAGATTTGGCTCGTCTGCTGGGTCTGGCTCCAAGCACAAGCGGGTTCGAGCGGCTGCGCAGCGTGACGCTGGCCGACTCCACACTCAGGTCGCGCGACGAGGTGCTGGCGGCTGTCTCAGCGAGGAGTCCGGCGATCACGCAGGCGAAATCCGCGCTCGCCGCGGCCGACGCCGGATGGGCCTTGGCTCGTTCGGTGCACTGGCCGTCAGTGCACGCCGTCGGCAACTATGTGGATCGCCGCAACGAGGAAGGGTATCACGCCGCCGAATGGAGCGCTGGTCTTTCGCTCTCGCTCCCGCTGTTCACCGGCGGTGCGGTGGCGCATTCCGTGGAGCGGGCGCGGGCATCGGCGCGTGCCGCCAGGGAGCAGTTGCGGCAGGAGGAATTGCGCGTGGTCGGCGATGTAGATCGCGCGCTGAGTGCCATCAACGCGGCGCGGGCGCGCACGCGCAGTCTGGCGGCGGCGACAGAGCGGTTCGCGGAGATCGTGCGCATTGAGAAATTGCGACTGGAAACCGGTGTGGGGACACAGACCGATTATCTGACGTCGGAGGCGGACCTCCTGTCGGCCAGTGCCGGACTCACGGCGGCGCGAAACGCGGAGATCGGGGCGAACGTGGAGCTGGCACGAATTTCCGGAGAGTTGACTATGGATTGGATTGCCCATCATCTGGAGGATCGGCCGTGAGTCAGAAGAAGCCGGTCATCGCTGTCATCGCCGCCGGCGCGCTCATCGCCGCGGTGCTGATGATCATAGTTTGTCGCGACGGGTCGCAGGCGAATCTGGCGGCCTCCGGGACCGTTGAGGCAGTCGAGGCACAGTTGGGTTTCCCTGTTCCCGGTCGTCTGACGCGAGTCATGGTGCGTGAGGGTGACACCGTTGCCATCGGAGCGACGCTGGCCGAGCTCGACATGACCGAGGCCGAAGCGAGACGAGGACAGGCGGCGGCACAGGTGGATGCGGCCCGGGCCTTGTTGACCGAATTGGAGACCGGTTCCCGCGCCGAGGAGGTGGCCCAGGCGCGTGCCGCCCGGCAGACAGCACAGGAACGTCGCAATGACGCGCAGCGCGATTGGGAGCGAACCAAAACGCTCTACGACGGTGGCGCAACCAGTCGGGAAGCGCTGGACAAGGCGAGAGTGCTTCTGGACGTCGCCGAGAATCAACTGACCTACGCCGAAGAGCAATTGCGTTTGGTCGAGAGCGGTCCCCGACAGGAGCGAATCGCCGCGCAACGGGCCCAGGTGACCCAGTCGGAAGCGGCATTGCGCGCCGCCGAGTCGGTGTTGCAGAACATGGCCATTCGCGCCCCGTTCGCCGGTGTGGTCACGGTGCGTCACCGGGATCCGGGAGAGGTCGTGCCCGCCGGGTCGCCGGTGTTGACGCTTCTTGATCGCAACGACCGGTGGGTGCGCATCTACATCCCGGAGGATCAGATCGGTTCAGTCCGCATCGGGCAGGCCGCTACGATCACGACTGACACCCATCCGGAGAAACGATATCGCGGCGCCGTGACGACGGTCGCCAGCGAGGCCGAGTTCACGCCCAAGACCGTGCAGACGGCGCGTGAACGCGTGCGATTGGTCTATGCGGTCAAAGTTCGTATTCTCGATGACCCGGAGTACGAGTTGAAGCCGGGAATGCCCGCGGATGTCCGACTGGACACCTCCCGATGACCATGGACTTGGCGGCTGCGATCCGTGTTGAAAAACTCTCGCGCCGGTTCGGCGATCGGATCGCCGTCGCCGAGTTGTCCTTTGACGTGAAGCGTGGCGAGTTGTTTGGGTTGGTGGGGCCGGATGGAGCCGGCAAGACGACGACCTTGCGCATGCTCGCCGGTGTTCTGCGACCGAGCGGTGGTGACGCCCACCTGGCCGGGGCGAGCGTCCGACACAATCCCGAGCAGGTGAAGCGCACGATCGCCTACATGTCGCAACGCTTCGGGCTCTATGCCGACCTGACGGTGCGCGAGAATCTGGAGTTCTACGCCGACTTGTACTGCGTGCCTCGCGCCGAGAGACCGGCGCGGCTTGAACGGCTGTTTCATTTCTCCAACCTGAGGGAATTCCAAAATCGCCTCGCCGGGCAGCTCTCCGGCGGCATGAAGCAGAAACTCGGTCTGTCGTGCGCCCTGGTCCACCAGCCGGAGATTCTCCTTTTGGATGAGCCCACGTTCGGGGTCGATCCGATCTCGCGTCGCGACCTCTGGTTGATTGTCCATGAGATGGTGGCGGAAGGCGTGACCGCCATCGTGAGCACGGCATATCTGGATGAAGCAGAACGCTTCGACCGTCTGGCGTTGATTCATCAGGGTCGTGTGTTGGCGATCGACACCCCGGGTGCGCTGCAAGAGAGTCTGGCCGGTGAGCTCTTGTCTGTCCGTTTGGAGAATGCGCGCGGCGCTCTGGCCGTCGTGCAACAAGTTCCCTCCGTGCGCCGGGCGGCGGTGTTTGGCGATCGCCTGCATCTGACCGTGACCTCGGTCGAACGGGATCTCGGACCGATCCGCGTCGCCTTGGTGGAATCGGGTTACCCCGTGCTCGATGCCGGTCCGCTGACACCGTCGCTGGAGGATGTCTTCATCGACCGCGTATCCTCCGTGGAGCAACCGTGAGTCCGTCTGTCGCCGTCGACGTGGCCGCGCTCACGCGGACATTCGGCGACTTCACCGCGGTCGACCACGTGAGCTTCTCTGTTTGGGAAGGGGAGATCTTCGGATTCCTCGGCCCCAACGGCGCCGGCAAGACCACGACGATCCGGATGCTGTCCGGGCTGCTGCTCCCGACGTCGGGTTCGGGGATGGTCGCCGGGTACGACATTGCCCGGGACTCGGAGTCGATCAAGCGCCGTATCGGCTACATGTCGCAACTGTTCTCCCTCTATGGCGACCTCACGGTGGAAGAGAACATCGACTTTTTCGCGGGGCTCTACGGCGTGGGGCGCCAGGAGCTTCCGGCGCGGCGTGATTGGGCGCTCTCGATGGCGCATCTCACCGATCAACGGCGTCGCCTGACCGCCGAGCTCCCCTTGGGTTGGAAGCAGCGCCTGGCCCTGGGATGCGCGGTCCTGCATCAGCCGAAGCTGCTGTTCCTAGATGAGCCGACCTCCGGGGTCGACCCGATCTCGCGGCGGAGTTTCTGGGACTTGATTCATGCGTTGACCCACGAGGGAACGACGGTTCTGGTCAGTACGCACTACATGGAGGAAGCCGAGTACTGCCATCGCCTGTCGTTGATGAATCGCGGCCGGCTCATCGCGCTGGATACGCCGTCGGCGCTGCGTAAGCAGATGGTCGAGCCGATTCTGGAAATCGATACCGACGACGGCACCCGGGCGGTGGAGGCGCTGCGCGGCCTCGAGGGCGTGCAGGAGGCCGGTCTGTTCGGGCGGGCGGTCCACGTCGTGCTGCGCGACACGGCGCCCGAGCGACAGGAAGCGGTCGGTGCGCGACTCCGGGAACGCGGCGTTCCATTTCGTCGCATGACCGTTGTGTCACCATCCTTGGAAGACGTCTTCATCGCCCGCATACGAGCCGAGGGCGGCGCGCCGACGGAGTGACTGTCTGTGTCTCCGATCAACGCCATGCGTCTCGGTGCGATCGCCCGCAAGGAGGCGATTCAGTTGCGCCGCGATCCGCGAAGTCTGATTCTGGCCTTTTTGCTTCCGGTCGCGTTGCTGATTCTGTTCGGGTACGCGATCACATGGGACATCGATGACATTCCCCTGGCCGTTGTCGACTGTGACCATTCGGCGCGGAGCCGGGAGCTGGTGGGTGCATTTCTCGCATCCGGGTATTTCTCCTTGGTGGCACGTCCGGATCGCGCCGCGGACCTCGGCGGTGACCTGGACCGCGGACGGATCCAACTGGGGTTGGTGATTCCCGTCGGCTTCGCTGCCGACTTGGACGCCGGGAGAGCGGCGCCGCTGCAGGCCATCGTCGATGGCAGCGATGCCAACACGGCCACGATCATCCTCGCCTATTCCGAGGCCATTGTCCGGTGTTACTCGGCGCAGATACTCTTGCACGGCGTCCAACCGCTGGCACTCGTGACCGCGCAGTCGCGCGTCTGGTACAATGAGGAGCTTACCAGTCGGAACATGATCGTCCCCGGACTCGTGGCGGTGATCATGATGATCATCGCCGCCATGCTGACGTCGCTGACGATCGCGCGTGAATGGGAACGCGGCACGATGGAGCAGTTGGCGGCCACACCGGCGTCGCGGCTCGAAATCGTCCTGGGGAAGCTTCTCCCCTACCTGATCATCGGTTTGATCGACGTCGTTGCCTGCTCGTTTCTGGGCGTCCTGTTGTTTGGCGTTCCCTTCCGCGGCAGCCCGCTGTTGATGTTCATACTGTCGTTCTTTTTCCTCTGCGGTGTCTTGGGATTGGGGATGTTCATCTCGGCAGTGGCCAAATCGCAGTTGTTGGCCACACAGATGGCGATGGTGGCAACCTTCCTCCCCGCCTATCTGCTGTCCGGGTTCATGTTTGCCATCGATGTCATGCCGACGGTGTTGCGGGGGATCACATTCATCGTGCCGGCGCGGTACTTTCTGGTCGTGACCCGTGGCCTCTTTCTCAAAGGCGTGGGGATCAATGTCCTGTTCCTCCAGGGTCTGCTGATGATCGCATTTGCGGCCATCGGGTTCTTCCTCGCCGTCCGTGTCTTTCGGAAGGAACTGGCGTGAATCCCCGCGCTCGCTACGGACGCATCTTCGAGATGGTGCGCAAGGAGTTCCTGCAGATTCGGCGCGACCCGCGACTTTGGCGTGTGATCGTCTTCGCGCCGATGGTCCAGCTCATTGTCTTCGGATACGCCGTTTCCACCGACGTCCGGAACACGAAGACCTTCGTGGTCGATCATGACCGGACACAGGCCTCGCGGGAGTTGATCGAGACGCTCACCGCCTCCGGGTATTTTCGCGTCACCGGCCGCTCCGATCGTCCGGCGGATCTGGTCAGGGCGCTGGATCACGCCGATGCCGTGGTGGGGCTGGAGATTCCTGCGGGCTTTGCCCGGGACCTGACCCGCGCCGGCGGTGCCCAGGTGCAGGTACTCTTGGACGGCACCAATTCCAATGTGGCCACTGTCGCGCGGGGCTATGCCGAGCGGATCGTGCAGGACTATGCCGCGCGGATCGCGCGTCAGGGAACGATGGGAGGCATCGATCTGCGCGAGCGGCCGTGGTTCAATCCCGATCTGGCCAGCCGGAATTACAATGTCCCGGCCGTCGTGGGCGTCATCATCATGCTGGTCTGTCTGCTGTTGACCTCGCTGGCGGTCGTCCGCGAACGCGAGATCGGCACGCTGGAACAACTGATGGTCAGCCCATTGTCGCCGGGGGAATTGATTGCCGGCAAGACCATTCCCTTTGGCATCTTCGGTCTGTTTGACTTCGTTGCAGTGATCACGGTCGCAGTTCTCTGGTTCAAGATCCCGTTTGCGGGGAATGCGGCCCTCATGCTCTTGGCGAGCGTGCCCTTCCTGTTGTCCGGTCTCGGGATTGGACTTCTGATCTCGACCGTCTCCAGCACGCAGCAAGAGGCGTTCATGGTCACGTTCCTGATCTTCATGCCGACGATCCTGCTGTCGGGATTCATGTTTCCCGTGTCGAGTATGCCCTCGGCGTTCCAGTGGCTGACGCTGCTCAACCCATTGCGCCACTATCTGGAGATCGTGCGCGGTGTCTTCCTCAAAGGAGCGGGCGCCGGCGCGCTCTGGCTCCAGTTTCTGGCATTGACCTTGATCGGCGCCTTCGTGCTCACTGTCGCTTCGCGCCGCTTCCGCAAGACGATCGCCTGAGGAAGTCGCAGGCGCCGCCTGACGGATCCTCGCGAGTCGTCGCGTTTCCGCGCTGAAGAAAGAAACGCCACCTGAAGACAGGTGGCGTCGGACTCTCTCCATATGACGGATCAGATTACCCGTTGAAGAGCTTTTGCTCTTCGCTGAAACGGGCTGCCAGCGCGTCGGCAATGTGGGCCATTGTCTCGGGCGTGAAATTGAAGAACTGAGTGGAGGGGAGGTTAACCAGATCGGTCTCCGCGCGCGAGGAGAACCAGTACCCCAGCGACTTGGCCAATGTGTCGGCCAGGCAGACTGCGTGCGTGAGCGACAGCAATGCCGGCTCGACGATATCGGTGGCGTCGGGTGATTCCAGATCGGTCGGATGGTGGTGCATGCGGACGGCTTTCACCAGGCGCGGCGGGAAGTTCCAGTGTTGGAGCATCGTGGCGCCCAGATCCGCATGGTGGAAGCCGAAGTACTCCTGTTCGATGTCGCGTTCACCAAAGGGATCGCGACTGATCTCATCGAGCGCCGGCATGTACTCTTCCGGGAACTTTTGCAGCAGGACAAGCTGTGCCAGATCATGTAGCAGACCGGCGAGGAATGCCTCTTCGACGCGGCGCGGCTCGACCCGTTCATAGATGATCCGGGCGCCGATGGCGACCGCGATGGAATGATCCCACAGCGCCTGTTCCAGCCCGCGCTCTTCGTCTTTGCGGAAGAGCGACGACACGGATGTGGCGACCACCAACGAGCGCAACAGGGAGAAGCCCAGTACCATGATCGCCTCGTTCAGGGAGGTCACGGCACCCTTGCGGCCATAGAACGAGGAATTGGACAGGCGCAGGACAGTGGCCGACAGCGAAGGGTCCTTGGATAGCACGCGGGCCAGTTCGGCGGCGCCGGCGTTGCCGCTGCCGGTCATGCGCATGACGGTGGGAATGACGGCGGCCCGGGCGGGAAGGAACTCGCCCAGGGTGGCGATCACTCTCTCGCGCAGCGGCTGCTGAGTCTGAGTCTGTACCTGCATCTGAACCCGTGACTTAGTCCCTGAGGTCGTCAGCATCTTTGGTTGCCTCCGTTATCGGCTCCCCATCTGCGTATCGGCACGATCATGGAGCGGCTTGAGGGAGGGAGACTTGGAGGTTCCACGCGCGGGCCAGTGTGCCGTCGATCTCGGTGATACGGGTCGTCACGGACTAGGGTCCGTGGCACACTGGATTGGAGGAGTCAGGAGTCTACGGCTCTTCCGAGATGGTGACGGTGCGAAGCGAGTTCTGGCCGCCGAAGGGGTCGGGGACGGTGTGCGGGTTTTCAGGATCGGTGACCCACTGGTCATCGACGAGGAACTTGTAATCGTAGGTTCCCGGGGCAAGCCGGATCGTCACGCTCCAAATGCCGTCACGACGACGCTTCAATGGACGCAACGCCCAGTTACTGAATGAACCGCCGATGGTGACGTCTGTAGCGTCGGGGGCGCTGAGACGAAATGTCACCGAGACTGTGCGAGGCGATGGTGACGGTCTGCGGGTCCGCGCCGGACGGGGAGATGCGTTTCTCCTGCCTGATGCACTCTGTGAATTCTTCCCAAGGCCTCTTCCGGATTGCGCGTTCGTCTTCGCGTCCTGTCTGCTGCGGCCTCCCATATCCAAACCCTCACGAGCGCTCTGCCGGGCCACGACCGCGGCCACTTGATCGCCCCTCACTGACTGGGAAGATATTCCTGCCCCCTCCGTTTGCCAACGCAAAAAACCTCGTGGGGGTAGTCGGCCGTCTGGGTGGCCGCGGCAGTCGCTGAGCGAACATGAACGTCAACAGCATGTTCAGCTTACCAGAGACTTCAGGCCGGAGACACCAAGGCATTCGCGCTGTTGTTCAATCCCCTGCGCTCATCTGCTTGACACGTGTAGGGCGGTGGCATAACTTCCATCGCTTGCGGCCGGCAAGGGAGACTAATTGGGTGTTCTTTCGGATCCGGCATTGGGCGCGCGGACGCACGGGAAGCAAAGCACCATGGCATCGGGCCGGAGCCGCCAGTGAGCCAGCAGTTTCCGCAATGGACCAACCGTTTGCCCGTCTACCTGGCGGTGGCGGGGATTGGGGCGCTGGTGATCGTCGTCGGCTTCTTTTGGCATTTCGGATCGCCCCGGTACACCGACGTCGGCTATCGACCTCGCCAGCCGGTCGAATACAGCCACAAGCTGCATGCCGGCGACCTGGGCCTGGATTGCCGCTACTGTCACTACAACGTGGAAGTCTCCGCCAAGGCAGGCGTTCCGCCGACGAAGGTCTGTATGAACTGCCACACGTTGATCGGCACGCAGAGTGAGAAGCTGCTGGCCGTGCGCGAGAGTTGGTCCTCGGGCAAGCCCCTGCAGTGGGTGCGCGTGCATGATCTGCCGGACTACGTGTACTTCGATCACAGCATCCACCTGCATGCCGGAATCGGCTGCGAGAGTTGCCACGGCAACGTCGCCCAGATGGAGCGGGTGATGCAGAAGAAGCCGCAGAGCATGGGATGGTGTTTGGACTGTCACCGTCACCCGGATGATCAACTGCGGCGACCGCAAGAGATCACGACGATGGGCTGGACCCGGCCCGCCGATCAGGCCGAGTACGCGGCCCGGGTGAAAGTGGAGAAGAAGATCGCCCCTTCCGAGGATTGCAGCGCATGCCATCGTTAGATCACGGGGATCATGTGAACGGGAGGGCGTACTGGCGCAGTCTGGACGAGCGGGCAGTCTCTCCGGAGTTTCGCCGGTTCGTCGAGCGCGAGTTCCCCGAGGGCGCCTCGGAGCTGAGCGATCCGATCTCGCGGCGGCGGTTTCTGAATCTCATGGGGGCATCGCTGGCTTTGGCCGGGTTGGCAGGGTGCCGGCGTCCGGTCGAGAAGGTCATCCCCTATGTCATTCCGCCCGAGGAGCTGGTGCCGGGTGTGCCGCAGTTCTATGCGACGACGATGCCGTTGGGGACGAGCGCCTATGGGGTCGTCGTTGAGAGCCGCGAGGGGCGGCCGACGAAGATCGAGGGAAATTCGCTGCATCCGGCGACACGGGGGAGGACCAATGCCCTTCTCTCGGCCTCGATTCTGAGTCTCTACGATCCCGACCGGTCGTCGCGTGTCCTCGAACGCGGCGCGGAGCGTACTTGGGATGAGTTTGTCGTCTTCTGGCGGACGCGCCTTGCCCACTTCCGCACGCGCGGTGGTGCGGGACTGGCGGTGCTCTCGGAAGCGTCCACGTCGCCGACGCTGGCGGCGCTGAAAGCGGAATTCCATCGCCAATTCCCGGAGGCACGGTGGGCCGCCTTTGAGCCGGTGTCGGACGAGAATATCGATGCCGGCATTGCCCTGGCGACGGGCCGGGACTTGAGGCCGGACTACCATTATGATCGCGCCCGGGTGATTCTCTCCCTGGCCGGCGACTTTCTTCTGACGGAGAGCGAGAGCATCGCGGCGACGGCCGGATTCGCCGATGGCCGGCGCATCAGTTCTCCCCAAGATGAGATGAACCGGTTGTACGTTGTCGAGGGAGGGTATTCGCTCACCGGCACCATGGCTGATCATCGCCTGCGTGTGACGGATGGCGGAATGACGGCCTTCGTCGTAGCGCTGGCGGCTGAGCTGGCGACGCGCGGCGTCGTCGTGGCCGGAGTGAGCGAGTCACGCAATGCAACGGACAGGTTCGACCGGGCGTGGCTGGGAGCAGTAGCCGACGATCTGGTGTCGAATCGCGGCCGATCGCTCGTCGTGGCGGGGCGTCGCCAGCCGCCGATCATCCACGCCCTGGTGTACGCCATCAATGAAGCCCTGGGCAACGTGGGTCAGACGGTTGAGTATCGCGAGCCTGTCGACGTGATATTGCCATCAAACTCACAGTTGATGGATCTGGTCGGTACGATGAGGCATGGCGAAATCGAAACGCTCGCAATAATTGGGGGAAACCCCGTGTACGCCGCCCCGGCGGATGTGGATTTCGGCAACGCCCTGACGAAAGTCGCCGAGTCGATCCACTTGTCTCCTCATGTGGACGAGACATCGCAGCATTGCACATGGCATATTCCACGTGCGCACTATCTGGAGAGTTGGGGGGATGCGCGTGCGGCCGACGGCACGGCCGGCGTGATTCAGCCCCTGATTGAGCCCTTGTTCAACGGCCGCTCGGAGATTGAGCTGGCCAGAGTACTCGTGGACGGACGGGATCGCCGTGGCTATGATCTTGTGCGTGACACCTGGCAGCGCCTGCTACCACCTGCGGACTTTGACGCGGCATGGCATCGTGTCTTGCACGATGGGCTGCTGCCGGGAAGCGGCAGTCCTGCTGTAGCCGCGTCGCTGGATCGCGATGCGCTCACATCGGCTTTGGCCTCCGAAGCGACAGGGCCAGCCGATGACGGGTCGCTGGAGCTTTTGATCTCACCGTCAGCGACCGTCTACGACGGCCGTTTCGCCAACAACGGCTGGCTGCAGGAGCTCCCGGATCCGGTGACGAAATTGACATGGGACAACGCCGCGGTCGTGTCCCCGGCGTCGGCCCGCCGATTGCAGGTGGCCAATCAGGATGTCGTCTCCATCAGTCGGGCGGGACACTCAGTGGATCTGCCGATCTGGATCATTCCCGGACATGCGGACAACTGCATCTCGCTGACCTTGGGATATGGACGGACAGCGTGCGGTCGCGTGGGGACTGGTGTTGGTGTGAACGTGGCTGCCTTGCGGAGCGCGTCGGTGGGCGGGGTGATTCGGGCGCAAGTCGCGAAGACCGGGCGGACCTATCCTGTGGCGACGACGCAGAATCACTGGAGTATGGAGGGGCGGCCGATCGTGCGTGAGGCGACACTGGAAGAATTCCGTGCTCACCCTCACTTCGCCGCGGAGGCCGTCGAACACCCGCCACTGAAGTCTCTCTGGAAAGAGCACAGTTACGATGAGGGCAATCAGTGGGGCATGGCGATCGACCTGAACGCCTGCACCGGGTGCGGTGCCTGCACGGTCGCCTGCCAGAGTGAGAACAACATTCCCATTGTCGGCAAGGAGCAGGTCGCGCGCGGACGGGAGATGCACTGGATTCGGATCGATCGCTACTTCTCCGGTGATGAGAACAACCCGGAGGTCGTCCACCAACCGATGGCCTGCCAGCATTGCGAGAATGCCCCGTGCGAACAGGTCTGCCCCGTGGCGGCGACAATGCACAGCCAGGACGGTCTGAACATGATGACGTACAACCGCTGCATCGGAACGCGCTATTGCTCCAACAACTGCCCGTATAAGGTGCGCCGGTTCAACTTCTTCAACTACACGAAGGACACGCCGGAAGTCCAGCGGATGGCGATGAACCCGGATGTGACCGTGCGCTTTCGCGGCGTCATGGAGAAGTGCACGTACTGCGTGCAGCGCATCAGCCGGGTCCGGATCACCGCCAAAGACCATGATCGGGCGATCGTCGACGGCGAGATTGTGACCGCCTGCCAGCAGGCCTGCCCCGCCCAGGCGATCGTCTTCGGGGATGTCAACGATCCCAACAGCAAGGTGTCGGAGATGAAAAGACGACAGCGGCGGTACGAAGTCCTTGCGGAATTAAACGTCAAACCGCGGACGTCGTACTTGGCCAAGCTGCGCAATCCCAACCCGAAGTTGGCATAGTATGTCTGGAATGACACACCGTCGGTCCGCGATTGAGGATTGCCTGTGAGCAATGGAGTCCCCCAGATGGCGGCACCGCATCCGGCGGACGCCCCATTGATTGCGGGCAACCAGACCTTCGGGACCGTCACCGAGCGGATCAGCCGCCTCGTCGAGGGCCGGACGCCGCGCGCCTGGTACATCGTCTTTGCGGCGGCCTTCTCGCTCTTGCTCGTTTTCGTCGGGACCATCGGTCATCTGGTGTGGACGGGGATCGGGATCTGGGGGCTCAACGTACCGGTCGGTTGGGGTTGGGCGATTGTCAACTTCGTCTTCTGGGTCGGGATCGGACACGCCGGGACGCTGATATCGGCGATCCTGTTCCTGATGCGTCAGCGCTGGCGGACATCCATTAACCGCTTCGCGGAAGCGATGACCTTGTTCGCGGTGCTCTGCGCCCTGATGTTCCCGGCCTTTCATGTCGGGCGTGTCTGGGTGGCCTACTACATGTTCCCGGTGCCGAACCAGATGTCGATGTGGCCCAACTGGCGCAGCCCGCTGTTATGGGATGTCTTTGCCGTGAGCACGTATTTCACCGTGTCGCTGCTGTTCTGGTTTGTCGGCCTGATCCCCGATCTGGCGACATTGCGCGATCGTGCGAAGACGAAGCTGCGGCGGCTGATCTTCGGAGTCCTCGCGATCGGCTGGCGGGGTGGCAATCGTCAATGGCGTCACTATGAGCTGGCGTATCTCCTCCTCGCCGGTCTCTCCACGCCGCTCGTGCTCTCGGTGCATTCGGTGGTATCCACCGACTTTGCGGTCTCGATCCTCCCCGGCTGGCACACGACGATCTTTCCACCCTACTTCGTGGCCGGCGCCATCTTCTCCGGATTTGCGATGGTCCTCACGCTGGCGATCATCGCGCGCCGGGTGTATCACCTTGAAGACTTCATCACAGTGAATCACCTGGAGCGGATGAACAAGATCATGCTGGTCACCGGGATGATGGTGGGGTATGCCTATGCCACCGAGTTCTTCATCGCCTGGTATTCCGGCAACATCTACGAGATCTTCGCCTTCGTCAATCGTGCGACCGGTCCGTATGCGTGGGCGTACTGGATCATGGTGAGCTGCAATGTGCTGGTGCCGCAGTTCTTCTGGTTCCGTCGATGGAGAACCAGCATCCCGGTGATGTTTGTGGCTTCGATTCTGATCAATGTCGGCATGTGGTTTGAGCGCTTCGTTATTGTCGTGTCCTCGCTGGCCAATGACTTCCTGCCGTCGATGTGGGCGTATTTCAAGCCGACGATTTTCGACGTCTCGATGCTCGTGGGGTCATTCGGGCTGTTCTTCACCCTGTTTCTCTTGTTCATCCGTTTTCTGCCCATGATCTCCATGGCCGAGGTCAAGAGCGTGCTTCCGGCGGCCAATGTGCACGGATCTCACCATGGTTCTGGCGCGGTCGCGGCATCATCGGAGTCCGCCTGATGGCTGAGAAGCATCCCATCCGTGGCGTGCTCGCAGAGCTCGACAGTCCGGCGGCTCTCCTGACGGCGGCGCGGCGGGTTCGTGAGGCCGGATACCGCGAATTTGATTGCCATTCGCCCTTTCCGATCCACGGCATGGACGACGCGATGGGGCTGCGACGCTCGCCATTGGGGTGGGTCGTCGGGGGCGCGGCGATGCTCGGGGTGGGGAGTGCCATCCTCCTGCAATGGTGGACGTCGACTGTCGATTACCGGTTTCTCATCTCCGGCAAACCGTACTTCAGCTTCCAAGCGTATGTGCCGGTCACCTTCGGATTCGGCGTACTGTTTGCGGCATTGGCGGCGGGTCTTGGGATGCTGCACTTCAACCGATTGCCGCGTCTCCATCACGCGGTCTTCTCCTCTGAGCGTTTCCGGAAGGTCTCCGATGATGGCTTTTTCGTTTCGATTGAGGTCGGCGATCGTCTGTTCGATGCCGACCGTACGGCGGACTTCCTGCGCTCCATCGGCGCGACGCACGTGGAGTTGTTGAGCGACTGAGATGGGCATGGGCATTCGGGTCATGACATTGAGAATCGCCCGGAAGGCCGGCGGAGGTGTGGTCGGCGCGGCGCTGGTGGCTCTCGCGGTCGGCTGCCAGGGGCAACCCTCGGAGAAGCCCCCGATCCATCTCAATCCGAACATGGTTGATCAGGAGAAATACAAGGCCTACGGCGCCAGCCGGTTCTTCGCCGACAGCGCCGCGATGCGTCATCCCCCCGCCGGAACTGTGGCGCGCGGTGCGCTGCATGAGAACATTGTCTTCTACACCGGTTTTGATGTCCACGGTGACCCCGCCGCTTCGCCGGAACCGGTGACGATGCCGCTGTTGCACCGGGGGCAGGAGCGATTCAACATCTACTGCGCGCCGTGCCACGGGCGTGTCGGCGACGGGCGCGGGATCATGGTGACGCGCGGATATGTCCCGCCGCCGAGTTTCCATGACGACCGCATCCGTAACATGGCCGACGGCGTGATCTTTGACGTGATCACCAACGGCATACGCAACATGCCGTCGTATAGCGCGCAGATCCCGGTGACCGACCGTTGGGCAATCATTGCCTATCTGCGGGCGCTGCAACGCAGCCAGAATGCCACGTTGGAAGACATCCCGCCGGAGAAGCGGGGATCGTTGAAGTGAGTCGATCCATGCCTTTGGAGCCGAGAGCCTATCACCTCCCCGATATGCCCGTGCCGGGTCGACGGGCACTCCTTCTGGGTTTCGTGGGGCTGGTGCTGTGCGGCGTCGGCATGGCCCTCGATGCGCCCCGATTCCTGCAGGCCTACCTGACGGCATACGTGTTCTGGGTGTCGATCGGTCTGGGTGCGCTGTTCTTCGTGATGCTGCATCACTTGATCGGTTCGCAGTGGAGCATCGTGCTGCGGCGCATCACGGAGACGGTGATGTTCTCACTGCCGCTCATGGCGGTGTTTTTCATCCCAATCGCCTTCGGTCTCCCGCTCTTGTACCGTTGGGGCGATCCCGAGGCGGTCGCGGCCGATCACATTCTCCAACACCGTTCGGTCTATTTGAATGCCGCCTTCTTCATCGCGCGGACGCTGTTGTATTTCATCATCTGGTTCTTACTGTCCTACCGGTTGTACAAGTGGTCGTTGGACGAAGACAGCGGCTACGACGAGGCGCGCCGTGCGCGCATGAGGCGTCTGTCGGCGGTGGGGATGGTTCTGTTTGCCTTCACTGTGTCGTTTGCCGCCTTTGATTGGCTGATGTCGCTTGATGCCCATTGGTACTCGACGATCTTCGGCGCCTATGTGTTCGCCGGGTCGGTGATGGCGGCCCTGTGCTTCCTGACGTTGAGCGTCATGGCGCTGAAACGGCGCGGCCTCCTGGCGGATATCGTGACGGTCGAGCACTATCATGATCTTGGGAAGTTGATCTTCGCCTTCACGATCTTCTGGGCCTACATGGCGTTTTCCCAGTATATGCTGATCTGGTATGCCAATATTCCCGAGGAGACGGTCTGGTTCGCGGAGCGCTGGACTGGATCTTGGAAAACGGTCAGTCTGCTTCTGGTGTTCGGGCATTTTGTCATACCCTTTGTGCTTCTGATGCCCAAGATGATGAAGCGGCGGCCGTCGTTCCTGATGGCGATCGGCCTCTGGTTGCTGGTGATTCACTGGGTGGATCTCTTTTGGTTGGTATTGCCCTCTCTGCAGCATGAGGGGGCGGTGTTGTCGTGGATGGATCCGGTGGCCATGCTCGGCATCGGCGGCGTCTTCTGCGGTCTGTTCTGGCGCCGGCTGGCGCGGCATCCGCTCGTGCCGCTCGGTGATCCGCGTTTGGACGCATCGTCGCGATCGGACAGTCATTGACCCAAATGTCGGCAAACGATAGAAGCGCACGGACAGTCGATTCGTCGGGAGCCGCCGACAGAAACAAATCGCGCCGGATCATGTTAGGGTGGCACGGGTAGCAGGATGAGCGCGCAGGACCACGAGGAACGACAGCGGCACGAGCACGGTGCCGGCGGATATGAGAAGCGCGATGTCTCCGTCGGCCGACTCCTGGCGGTGACCGTCACCGCCGCGGTCGTTCTGGCGCTTGTCTTGGTGGGACTGTTTCAACTCTTCGTGAGCACATCTGAAGAGGACATCCAGCAAATGGTCCTGGCACCCGAGTCGGCGGCGCTGCGCGAACTGCGCGCACACGAAGAGGGCGTCTTGCAATCATACGGAGTGGTCGATACCACGCTGGGACAGTACCGCATACCGATTGAGCGCGCGATGGAGTTGGTGGCGGATGAAGCGTATCGGATACGCGCCGTAGGGAGGAGCCACCCATGATGTTCCCGCGCTTCAGAGTCATCGCACTCATCCTCCCGGCCGTGGCGGCGCTCACGATTCCCCGGACGGGGGTCGCCCAGCAGGTCCTGGAAAATGTCCCCGAGTTGCAACGGATCGATGTCGTCGAGCATCTGGGGGACACGATTCCACTCGACCTGGTCTTCACCGATGACCGCGGGGATCCGGTCACATTGCGGCGCTACTTCACCGCCGATCGCCCGGTGATCCTGACCTTGGCGTACTCCAACTGCCCGATGTTGTGCTCCATCGTGCTGGACGGTCTGACCAATGGTGTGCAGGCGTTGTCATGGCGACCGGGCGGCGAGTTCCAGATGATCACCGTCAGCATCGATCCTCTGGAAACGGTCGAACAGGCCGCCGCCCGCAAGAAACGGTATATGTCCTACCTGCCGCGGGCGTCCAACCCGGACGGTTGGGCGTTTCTGGTCGGTGCCGCAGGCCAGTCGCGGGCTCTGGCCGATGCTGTTGGCTTCAAGTACTTCTGGGACGAAAAGAGCCGGCAGTATGCACATCCCGCCGTCGTCATGATCCTGACGGGCGACGGTGTCGTTTCCCGCTATCTGTACGGCATTGAATACAAGGAGCGCGACTTGCGCTTGGGGCTGCTGGAGGCCTCGGAAGGGAAGATCGGCAGCACGATCGATCGTATCATCCTCTATTGTTTCCACTACGATCCGGCGGCCAAGGGATATGTTCTCTTCGCCGGGAATGTCATGCGCTTGGGCGGTCTCCTGACGATGGTGGCGCTGGTGGCCTTTTTGGTCGCCCTCTGGGTGCGCGATCGGCTGCATCACCGGGCCGGGCCGGCCGCAGTCTCCTGAGGCATTGACCACGCACACGAATGGATACCACGCGCACATTGTTCCTTCCTCCCGGCGGCTCGACGGTCGCTCCCGAGGTCGACGCGTTGTTCAATTTTCTCGTGTATGTGGCGATCGCGTTCTTCGTTCTGATCATGACCATGGTCATTGTGTTCGCGGTTCGTTACCGCCGCCGGGGACCGCAGGTCCTGACGCCGGGGATCTCGCACAACACGGCGCTCGAGATGACCTGGATCACGATTCCTCTGATCCTTGTGGGCATTGTCTTCGTCTGGGGATTTCGTGGCTACTTGAAGCAGAGCGTCGTGCCGAAGGACGCACTGGAGGTCCGGGTCACCGGGCAGAAGTGGTTCTGGTCATTCGCCTACCCTGAGGGCGCGACGTCGATCAACGAGCTCGTTGTTCCGGCCGGGAAGCCGATCAAGCTTCTGTTGTCGTCCCAGGATGTGATCCACAGCTTCTATGTACCGGACTTTCGCATCAAGCGTGACGCTCTGCCCAACCGTTACACGATCACCTGGTTTGAGGCGCCCCGACCGGGCAACCACCACCTCTTCTGCGCGGAGTACTGCGGGACCAAGCACTCCGCGATGATCGGCACCGTCCGCGTCGTCAGTGACCGGGAGTACCAACAGTGGCTCGAGAGCACGTCGGCCTCGGGAACGGGAATGAGCGCGGTGGACTTTGGCGCCAAGTTATATGTCTCCAAGACCTGCAACAGTTGTCACAGCAACGACGGGCGCGCCATGAACGGTCCCACATTCCGGAATCTGTACGGTCATGACGTCGAGATGACCGGCGGAGGACGGGTGATCGTCGACGAGAACTACCTGCGCGAATCGATTCTGGATCCGCGCGCCAAAGTCGTCGCCGGATACCAGCCGATCATGCCGACCTTCCAGGGACTGATCAAAACCCATGAGATGGATGCCCTGATCGCCTACATTAAATCGCTGTCGCCGACGAAGGAGGACGATGGACAACCAGCCCCCCGTCCATAGCTACCTGAGGGAGCCATCGGGCCTGAAGTCCTGGCTGCTCACACGCGACCACAAACGCATCGGTGTGCTGTACCTGATCGGTATCATGACGGCCTTTGTCATCGGCGGCGTGCTGGCGTTGATGATCCGCCTGGAGTTGTTGCGTCCCGGACCAACGCTGTTTACACCGGACACCTACAACAAGATCTTCACGCTGCACGGGGCGGTGATGATCTTCCTGTTCATCATCCCGTCGATCCCGGCCGCGTTAGGCAACTTCGTACTGCCGTTGTTGATCGGCGCCAAGGACGTCGCCTTCCCCCGTTTGAATCTGGCAAGCTGGTACATCTACGTGGTCGGCACGGTGGTGGCATTGTACTCGATCTTTGCCGGAGCGGTGGATACCGGGTGGACCTTCTACACGCCGTACAGCACGCAGTCGACGACCACGGTGACCGCCATGACGCTGGGGGCGTTCATCCTCGGGTTCTCGTCGATACTGACCGGGCTGAATTTCATCGTCACCGTGCACAAGCTCCGGGCGCCGGGGATGACCTGGTTCCGCATGCCGTTGATGGTATGGGCGCTGTACGCCACGGCGGTGATTCAGATTCTGGCCACGCCCGTCCTGGGGATCACGCTGGTGCTTCTGATTCTGGAGCGGCTCTTCGGCATCGGGATTTTCGACCCCGCCATGGGCGGCGATCCGGTCCTGTATCAGCACTTCTTCTGGTTCTATTCGCATCCGGCCGTGTACATCATGATCCTGCCGGGAATGGGGATCATCTCGGAGCTGATCTCGACGTTCTCGCGCAAGACGATCTTCGGCTACCGCTTCATCGCCTTCTCCTCGGTGGCGATCGCACTGTTGGGATTTCTCGTCTGGGGACACCACATGTTCGTCTCCGGCCAATCGGAGCTCGCCTCGATGGTGTTCTCGGCGCTGACCTTCTTGGTGGCGATACCGTCCGGGATCAAGATCTTCAACTGGCTGGCGACGATGTACAAGGGCCAGATCAGCTTCACGACGCCGATGCTCTATGCGCTTTCGTTCCTGTGCACGTTCACGGTCGGCGGGTTGACGGGGATCTTCCTGGGGACATTGTCGGTAGACGTCCATCTGCACGACACGTACTTCGTGGTGGCCCATTTCCACTATGTGATGGTGGGTGGAACGGTCATGGCGCTTCTGGGGGGGGTTCACTACTGGTGGCCGAAGATGTTCGGGCGCATGTACAGCGAGTTCTGGGGTCGGATCGCAGCCATCATCATCTTCGTCGGCTTCAATCTGACGTTTTTCCCGCAGTTCGTGCTCGGTTCGCAGGGGATGCCCCGGCGCTACTTCGACTACATACCCGAGTATCATTCGCTCCATGCGACTTCGACCGTTGGTTCCTGGGTGATGACCATCGGCTTCCTGATCATGGCGGCCTACCTGATCCGCTCGTTCTCCCATGGCGCCATTCCGGGCGACAATCCCTGGGGGTCGCTGTCGCTGGAGTGGACCACGACATCGCCACCGCCCACGGAGAACTTCGCCGTGACGCCCCAGATCACCCACGGCCCCTACGACTACGACCAGATGACCGCCGCCAGCACCCTGGCGCGGCACGGGACCGGAGCCCGATGAGCGTCGCCGCCGATCATCCGGCCTTCCTGCAGCACCACTTTGCCGATCCCCGGCAGCAGCACGAGTCGGCCAAGCTCGGCATGTGGCTGTTTCTCGTGACGGAGATTCTCCTGTTTGGCGGGTTGTTTTGCGCCTATGCCGTCTACCGCGCCTGGTATCCCGAGATGTTCTACAACGCCCACAAGGCGCTCGACGTCCTGATGGGGGGCATCAACACCGTGGTGTTGATCACGTCCTCGGTCACGATGGCGTTGGCGATCCGCAGCCTCCAGCGGGATCGACGGCGACCGGCGGTCGGTCTGCTGTTGGCGACGTTGCTTCTGGCTTCGGTGTTCCTGGTGATCAAGTATTTTGAATACAGCCACAAGATTCATCTTGGGCAGTTGCCTGGGAAGTACTACCATTTCACCGGTGTGCCGGGAACCAATCCCCACATCTTCTTCAGCATCTACTTTATGATGACCGGACTGCATGGGCTGCATGTTCTGGTCGGCATGGGCGTGATCGGGTGGGTCATGGTCCGGACCGCGCGGGGCGCGTACTCTCATGTCTACTACACACCGGTGGAGTTGGCGGGGTTGTACTGGCACCTCGTGGACATGATCTGGATTTTCCTGTTTCCATTGTTGTACCTGATCGGGTAGAGTCATGTCATCCACTTCTTCCGCAGATTCGACACATGTGACGCCGCTGCGCGTCTATCTGACAGTCGGCGGGCTTTTGTTGTTGTTGACCGTCGTCACTGTGCTGGTATCCCAGGTGCACCTGGGCACGTGGAACCTGGTCGTGGCCCTGACGATCGCCGCCATCAAGGCGTCCCTGGTGGCGTTCTTCTTCATGCATCTGTACTATGACCACAAGTTCTACTTCGTCCTGTTTCTGGTCGGCGTCCTGTTCCTGGCGCTGTTCATCGGATTCTCCATGATCGATACGATGCGGCGCGGCGATCTCTACCGCGAGGTGGCCGCGCCGATTCATGCACCGGCGGCAATCTACGGGACTCCGGCGGACAGTTCGCATTCGTCGGGGCATGCGGCCGACTCAGCGGTCCCTCCCGCCGTCGGACATTGAGATCACGAACGTGAGTCAAGAACGAGGAATACTGTCGCCCCGACCTTGTGAAATGAGGCACCACAGATGGAGGCGCTGACGGCCGGGGGCATCGTGGAGGTGCTATCGTGACAGGATTGCGACGCTGGTTGGTGGCGACGACGGCCGCGACCTACCTGCTCATCTTTGTCGGCGGCTTGGTGCGGGTGTCTGGGGCAGGATTGGGATGTCCCGACTGGCCGAAGTGCTTCGGGCGTTGGATTCCTCCGACCGACATCGGTCAGGTGCCGTCGGACTTCGACCCCGCTCAGTTCAACATCACGCTGGCCTGGATGGAGTACGTCAACCGCCTGATCGGCGTCACGATCGGCGTCCTGATTCTGATCAGCGCCATCCGGTCGATTCAAAGGGCGCGCCATCGTCCCCGGATCCTCTATCCGGTTCTGGTGGCGCTCCTGCTGGTGGCCATCCAGGGATGGCAGGGTGGAAGAGTCGTCGGTTCGCAGTTGGCTCCGTTTGTGGTGACGATTCACATGGTGCTGGCGTTTGTCATTGTCAGTCTCCTGCTCTATGCGACACTCGAATCGCATCATGAAGGGCGGGCCGGTGCGGTTGAAACAGGCGGTCCCACTCGGGGGCTGCGACGGTGGTTGGGACTGCTGTGGGCCCTGTCGATTGTCGCCATCGGGCTGGGGACGCAAGTGCGATCGGACGTGGGAGAGCTCCAGAAGGCGCATCCGGCATTCACCGGCCTGGACGTCTTGGCGCAAGTCGGAGCGGTTCGGATCTGGCACCTTGTGCTGGGGATATTGATCGTAGTGGCCAGTGGATATGTTTCGGTGGTTATTTTGCGTTGGGCGCGGACGAAGACGCGGCTACTGACTTATGGTGCTCGCGCTTTGGCGGCTCTCTCTGCCATCCAGGTGCTCATCGGCTTTTTGCTTGTCGCCGTGGGACTCCCAGCCGCACTGCAGGTGTTCCACTTGTGGATATCAAGTCTCTACATCGGTGCGCTCCTGGTCGTGCAGTTTGCCGGCGCGCGCAGTCGGGAGGACGCTCATGCCGCCTGAACAGCGTGTGTCCGGGCGCATCGTGATACTGGCGCTGGCCGGGCTTTTGGTGATCGCCATGATCGGAGCGTATGCGATCCATCTGTCCAATCGGTCCCGTTTGGCGCTGCCGGTCTTGGGACAGGTTCCCGAGTTCACCTTCACGGAACGTTCGGGGGAAACGTTCGGCCGTCGTGATCTGATGGGTAAAATCAGCGTGGTCGACTTCATCTTCACCCGCTGCCCCGGCATCTGTCCGATCATGTCCGGCCGCATGTCGCGTTTGTATCGCCAGTTCGCCCAGCATCGGGAGATCCAGTTTGTCTCGATCTCGGTCGATCCCGACTATGATTCGCTACCCGTGCTGCGGGCATATGCCGAGCGCCAGGGCGTGACCGACAATCGTTGGCTCTTTCTTCGTGGTCCCATCGATGAGGTCATCCAACTGAGCGAAAAGGGATTCATGCTGCCGTTGGATGAACCGCCCGCAGGGCATAGCAGCAAGTTCGTGTTGGTCGATGCGGCAGGGCAGATTCGCGGGTACTACGCCAGTGACGCCGATGACAGCCAACTGTTGCTCCAATACCATCTTATGGCGCTGTCCGGCAGTCTGCGGCGTCGCCGTCCGGCTTCGCCTTCCTGAGATGTTCCACTTTGGAGCAGTCGGTAGCCCGCCCCGTGACTCGGCAAACGGGAGTTCGTGCTGTCAAACCAAATGACAGCGTCTGCCGTCGACGGTATTAGCCGCATGTGCGACCGTCCGTGACGGGGGCCGACTGCGGCTACTGACCGGCCGGGGGTGACGAGGGCGGTTGGTTCTTCGGCGAATCGTCCGGCGGCTCGGGTTCGTTGGAGTCGCGCATGCCCTTCTTGAATTCACCGATGCTGCGCCCCAGCCCACGCGCGATCTCCGGAATCTTGCGCGCCCCGAACAACAGGACGATGACCAGCAGGATGAGCAGGAGCTCCTGGGTTCCCAAGCCGAACATGGTTGCTGTCCTTTCCCCGTCGAATCCGTTGGACGGCTCATCGAGAACGGCGCCGTCGCGTATGCCACTCTATACGACGAAATACCCGGGATGGCAAGAACTTATGACCCCGGCGATGTAGGCCGGGCAGAGTAGCGTTCCGGCGGCGCAAGGATCGCTCACGCCATAGACGCCGTCGTTCAGACGGTCGAGCCATAGAGACCAGCCACGGAAGCAACAGCGTAGCAAGCGGACAGACCGAGGCAGGACTGAGACGCTTCGACGTGATCCACGATCGAGTGAGTAAGCCGGTGTCCTGGGGGTTAAGCCCGTGTCGGCGCGAGCGCAAAGCTTGAGGATGGGTAGCGCCCTATCCCCTTGGATTGCAGTGTCTTGCCCCGGTCGTGGTGTCTTGGAGCCGGTGGAGAAGGGACGTACCGACGTAGCCAGTGGCTATCTTTAGCAACTTTCTCCTTGCTCCATCGGATCCAAGATTGCATCCTTTCGTTTCAGTGTGATAGCCTCGGGGTGGACTGCTGGTACGGCTCTCGTCTTGCAAGGAGGTGTCAGTGGATATCAGCAGGGCAAGTGACATAGGCCACGTGCTATTCTCGATGGCCACTGACGTAGTGCATATCGTCCTGATCTGTTTCTCTCTTCTACTCTTCCTCTATCAGATGAGGCAACTGCGCGGAGCCCGATTCCTGAAGAGTCTCGCTTTCTGTTGGGCGTTTATGGGACTGTCGTACCTTGGTAGAATATTATTGGCAGTGGTCACATATGTAATTGCGAAGTACTCTACCCAGCTCCCTGTCGAAATAACGGCTGCTCGCATACTCCGAGTGTCCGATATTTGGTATCTCGCTGATTCTGTCATTTCGCTCACCAGTACCTATTTCTTGATCCGTGCCTGGTATTTGATCAAGAAGTACCCTGAAACCCACTTCACAAAAGAATGGTCGTCCGCCAGCCTCGGGTTCGTGGGAGCCGTGATCGCAGCCACAATTACAGCAGTTGCATCGAACAGCGACATTCTCGCGTTTCTGATGCAAGTCGTCGATGTGCTTGCTGCTGCCGTTGCGGCAATCGGAGTAGGCCTTGCCTTTGGCACTTGGAAGGAGCCTGTGACAAGCATACCTAGGGCCGGTGTGGTTCTCCTCCGCTTCGTGACCCTCATTTGCTTCAGTCTATGGGGTTTGCTTCAGTTAGTCTGGCTCCTGATACCTATGTCGACCAAGGGATGGGTGCAGCCCTCCTATCTGATCTCGCGGTTCGTGGAGCCTGCTAGTGTCTATTTCCTGACACTGATGATGGCGAAGTTCGTCTGTTCGATTTGCGCCGCCATCTATGGCATCATCTTCTTGAAAGACGCTTCGTCGCAACCCGGGACAGCTGCCGCAAGCTAGCAGCACATAGGGCTCGTCCGATTGCGGGGTCAAGAGCATGGATGGCAAAGGAGGCAGTGAGTCACGTGCGGCGAAGGTGCTGCTGATGGTGATCGGGACCGTGATCGGCGGATTCATCCTGCTTGTCATAACTCTCTCCTACACGCAGTGGTTCAGGAGTGTAGTGACTTCAAGGAGGTCTGTTGTCTACGGACAGGCAACTACAGAAAACCTGCTCGCGATCGCGGGGCGGAGCGACAGAAGATGTTGTCCGTACGTCACATGTCGCGATTCGACATTGAGCATAGGCAGCTACTTTCGATATGGTGTTGTCATCGAAAATGACGGGGACGTCACAGTGGACTCTCTTAGGCTATATGTCTTGCCTGACCTGTATTGTCAAGACTGCACGGACTGCTTCCTCGATCTCATGCCGGTTACACGAGCGATTCCGGATGAGCTTCGTGCGTCCATTGCCATTACAAATAGGCCAGAGTCATCGACAGCTGCTGAGGACTTTATCATCTCGCACATTCCCAAGCATGCATCGATTCAACTCACGTTCATCCTCTACTGCCATTCGGTGCAGATTGCAGTCCACCCGCATGTCGAGCTGGCTATAGACGCCAGCTGGAGCATTCGTGAGAAGGTCGGTCTTGAACCACGTTTCTAGCCTCACGTCGGGCCGATGGAATTCGATCGATCACCCGACTATGGGATCGGGGCATGATCTTCTCTCAACGGGGCGGGTGGACGTGTGTCCTGTTTCAGCTCCAGTCGGACAGATTTAGCATCTAAAAGTTGATGGTTTGCGTCG
Source organism: Candidatus Zixiibacteriota bacterium (assembly GCA_040752595.1). Classification (NCBI taxonomy): domain Bacteria; kingdom Pseudomonadati; phylum Candidatus Zixiibacteriota; species Candidatus Zixiibacteriota bacterium. The sequence continues at coordinate 67 of JBFMGX010000033.1, read as the reverse complement.
GTTCTCCGGGCCAGATTAGGGGACGGAGGACGGATGTATGGACGAGGATCATGGGACGCCGCTGAGT
>JBFMGX010000032.1 GCA_040752595.1 Candidatus Zixiibacteriota bacterium | reverse complement strand
CGGATCGAAGCTGACCAAGTTCGGTCGACTGAAGGTGTAGGAGAGCTGATACCCCGAGACTGGTTCCGTCAAGTTCGTGATGTTGACGGGGATGCGGAGCCATTCACAGGGCCTCGCACAGAGGTCGGGAAGTCGGATGTATAGCACCGTGTCTTGGGCCCAAGCGGCCCCTGTGCCGAACGCTACCAGAACCACAGCAAACACGGCAAGCGCAACGCACCAACGCGATGTGGCGTAACGGCTTGAGCTATCCATGGCGAGTCCTTTCGGGAAGGACCGGAGTGACTTCGGGGAACCGACTCCCCGTGAACAAAGCTAAGATACCCTATTCCCACCATCTGTCAACCGCTCGTTTCCGGTGTGACCAGGCAGAGAAACAGGACCAAAGTGGGCTGCTGACGTGCCCATTCTCCTCCATCTGCAAACGGGCTTGACTCTGGCCACGTCAGGAGTTACAAAACACCACCATCGTGGTGGGAATAGAGCCCAAGCCATGTTCAATCTGACCAAGAAAGTCGAGTATGCGCTCATCGGTTTGGCGCACATCGCGGCTCAGCCGCCGGGGGCGATCATTACGGTTCGTGAAGTCGCCGAGCGATATCGCATTCCGGGCAAACTCTTGGCCAAGGTGTTCCATGAGATGAAGTCCGCTGATCTCCTGCGATCGCACCAAGGGAAGAACGGCGGCTATTCTCTGGCGCAGAGTCCGACGCAGATCTCGTTGGCGACGATCATCGGCGTGCTGGAGGGGCATGCCGACTTCGTAATCTGTTGCGATGGTGGTGGATACCAGTGTCCTCAGTTTGTCGGCTGCAACATCCAAAGTCCGCTGGAACAGTTGAACCGGCAGATGCGTGGCTTCCTCGGGTCGGTAACCCTGACTGATTTTATCTCCAACAGAGCCCAAACGCCGCCGTCTGGGAATTGACATCCCCCTGCGGCCAAGCGGCAAGTTTCGCTTGCGGTTGCCGACGCCGGACCGTATAGGGGTGACGCCCCGTGGGAGGGGACATCCGGAGACCGGTAAGGAGGAGTTGCCGCCATGACGTATGTGATCACCGAACCGTGCACCAAGGACAACGAATGCGTGGAAGTCTGTCCCGTCGATTGCATTCATCCCACCAAGGATGAGGCAGAATACGAGGCCGTCGAAACGATGTACATCGATCCAGCCGAATGCATCGATTGCGGCGCCTGCGTCCCGGTCTGCCCCGTCCAAGCCATCTTTGAGGAAAGCGAAGTCCCGGAAAAGTGGCAGGACTACACCGCGAAGAACGCCGAGTTTTTCCAGAAGTAGACGCCGGACCGGGACCACGGCAGGGTCCCAGGCGGCCTGATCGGAGGTCAGATTCTCCATGACGTATGTCATCTGCGAGCCGTGTATTGGGACCAAGGATACGGCCTGTGTCGATGCCTGTCCGGTTGACTGCATCCACCCGACCAAGGACGAGGCGGAGTTTGAAGAGGCCGAATTGCTCTACATCGATCCGGCGGAGTGCATCGACTGCGGGGCCTGTGTTCCTGCCTGCCCCGTCGAGGCGATCTTCGAGGAAAGCGAAGTCCCGGAGAAGTGGCACGAGTTCACGGCGCGGAACGCCGAGTATTATCAGAAATAGCGACGCGGCGACGGCCGCCGGGCATGGAACTCCGACCGGCGGTCAGTGATGAGCACATGGAAGAACGGCCACGGCCGTTCTTCTTTTTCCGGAGGATTGGGAAATCGGTCACTACTGGCCGCTTCTGATCATCATCGCGTTCGTGGCCGTGGTGGTCGGCGCGATGTGGGCGCTTGGGGTCTGGCTGGGTCCCAAGACACGGACCGCGGTCAAGCAACGGCCGTTCGAATGCGGCGTCGTGCCGTTTGAGTCGCCGGGTCGTCCCTTTGGCGTCAAGTTCTACCTTGTCGCCATTCTGTTCGTGATCTTCGATATCGATCTGGCGTTCCTGTTCCCTTGGGCCGTCGTGTTCCGGGAGATCGGGGCCCCTGCGTTCTATTCGATGGTCGTCTTCATCGGCATCCTGGCCGTGGCGCTCTGGTATGTATGGAAGAAAGGGGCCCTGAAGTGGCAGTAGACAGCCAGGGACCCGGCTTTTTCACGTCGCGGCTGTCCGACGGGATCGCCTGGGCGCGCAAGTGGTCGCTGTTCCCCTATCCGTTCGTGACCGCCTGCTGCGGCATGGAGTACATGTCGGTCTCCTCGGCGCACTATGATCTGGACCGCTTCGGCGCGGCCTGGCCGCGCTTCTCGCCACGGCAGGCCGATCTCTTGATGGTGGTGGGGACGATCTCCCAGAAGATGGCGCCGATCCTGCGCATGGTGCACGAACAGATGTGTGATCCCAAGTGGGTGATCGCCTTCGGCGTCTGCACCTGCACCGGCGGATTCTACGACAACTATGCCACCGTGCAGGGGATTGACCGGATCATCCCGGTGGATTGCTACATTCCCGGCTGCCCACCCCGGCCGGAGACCGTGCTCGACGCCCTGATGAAGCTGCAGGCGAATATCCAGGCCTCGCGCCACACACTGACCGGGAGTGTACAGAGACCCCCAAGGCACTGACGATTCCACCTGATGACGAACGGTGACTCCTCATACCCGGTGACCGAACGTCTGCGCGCCCGATGCGGCGACGGCGTGATCGAGTGTCATGCGCACCGCGGCGATGAGACCATCGTCGTACGCGCAGACTGTTACCATCAGGCGGTTCAGTTCCTGCACGATGATCCGGAGTGCGATTTCGATTTCCTCTCGGACTTGACGGCGGTCGACCGATGGAAGCTGCGGCAGTCGCCGCGATTCGAGATTATCCTGCATCTGTATTCCTCGCGTCGCAATGCGCGCATCCGTCTGAAAACACGCGCACAAGACGATGCGGCGCCGACGGTGGATTCGATCGTCGATGTCTACCCCGCCGCCAATTGGCCGGAACGGGAGGTCTGGGACATGTTCGGGGTCCGGTTCGCCGGCCATCCGAATCTGAAGCGCATCCTCATGTACGAGGAGTTTGTCGGCCACCCCCTGCGCAAGGACTATCCGGTGAACAAACGCCAGCCCCTCGTCGAGGAACGGCACATCCCGGACGACCGGGCGGGGATGATGTTCTGAAATTCGGTATGTGCGGACGACACGATTCCCTCACCCGATCCGTCCTCAGGACGGATCGCCCTCTCCCGGAGGGAGAGGTTATTCTCTACCCTCTCCCTCCGGGAGAGGGTGCTTCGGCCTTCAGACCGAGGCGGGTGAGGGATCTTCCCAAGACAACTCTTCCGGCGACGACCGGTCCGGTCCCAGCATGAATCCTCCAACATTCCCATCCATCCCCGTCGAGACCACCCCGTCGGTCCCCGGCACGCTCACCCAGCGGGTGATGCTCCTCAACATGGGGCCATCGCATCCGGCGATGCACGGTGTCATCCGCATCGTGCTGGCGCTCGATGGGGAACGGGTCGAGGATGCCGACATCGAGATCGGATATCTGCACCGCGCGTTCGAGAAAGAGTGCGAAGTCGTCGGCTGGGGACAGGCCTTCCCCTACACTGACCGGCTCAACTACGTCTCCCCGCTCATCAACAACGTCTGCTATGCGATGGGCGTGGAGAAGCTCTTGGACATTCACCCGACCGAGCGCTGTGCGTATATCCGCGTGATCATCTCCGAGATCTCGCGCATCACCGACCACTTGACCTGCATCGCCGCCTGCGCCATGGAGATGGGGGCGATGACGCCGTTCATCTATCTGATGAAGGCGCGCGAGTACCTCTATGAGCTGGTGGAGGAACTGACCGGCGCCCGGCTGACGGTCTCGTATGTCCGTGTCGGTGGCGTGAAGGCGGATCTTCCCGCCGGGTGGCTGGAGCGGCTCGACAAGGCGCTCGATCTGGTGGCCATCGAGATGGAGGAAGTGGACCGACTGTTGACGCGCAACCGCATCTTCATCGATCGCACCAAGAACGTGGGGAAGGTTTCATCCGATGTGGCCTGGTCGCTCGGGTTCACCGGGCCGGTGCTGCGCTCCACCGGACGCGCGCGTGATCTGCGCAAGGACGAGCCCTATCTCGTTTATGATCGACTCGACTTCGATGTTCCGGTCGGCACCGTCGGCGACAACTATGACCGCTATCTGGTCCGCATGGAGGAGATGCGCCAGTCGACGCGTCTGATCCGCCAGGCGATCCGGCAGATCCCCGGTGGGGCGGTGCAGGTGGATGCGGCGGGACATCCCCTGACCGGGGCCCAGATGGTCGACGCCGCCAAGATGGGGATGACCGCCGATCTGCTGCTGCGCACGGTCCGTCCCGACCCCACGCTCGAAGGGACCGACAAGACTTCCGCCCATCGCGTGAATGCCCCCGACAAGACCACCGTGCTACCGCCGAAGGAGGACACCTACGGCAACATCGAAGGTCTGATGAACCACTTCATGCTGATCATGGAGGGAGAGGGAATCAAGCCGCCGCCGGGCGAAATCTACATCGCCAATGAGGCCGCCAACGGCGAACTGGGATTCTACATGGTCTCTGACGGCAGCGGCCGCGCCTATCGGGTCCACTGCCGTCCGCCATGCTACTATCTCATGCAGGGGATGGATCGCATGATCAAAGGCGACATGATCGCCGATGTCATCGCGACCTTCGGGACAATCAACATGATCGCCGGGGAGCTGGATCGATGATCGTGAATTCGCAGTCGGCAACGTCCCCCCAAGTCATCGACTGCGGCGCCGTGGATCACACTGGTCCGGTATCTTGGTCTGCAACGGCACGGCAGGAAGTCGAAACGATCATCGCCCGCTATCCCGATCGTCGTTCGGCAACCCTGCCGGTCCTGTGGCTGGCGGTGCGCGAGTTTGGGTGGATTTCGCATCAGGTGGAGCTGATCACGGCCGAGGTCCTGATGCGACCCCTCGATGAAATACATGAAGTTGTCACCTTCTACACCATGTTCCCGCGCCGCCCCTTGGGACGGCACCAGATTGAAATCTGCCGCAACATCTCCTGCTGGCTGGCGGGGGCGGTGAATCTGAGGGACTATCTGAAACAGAGATTGGGGATCGGACCCGGCGAAACCACGGCCGATGGGAAGTTCACCCTGTCGGAGGTCGAATGCCTCGCCTATTGCGAGTGCGCTCCGGCGTTGCGGTTTGATGATCGCTATGTGGGGAACCTGACACGCGAGTCGATTGACCGTTTGCTGGCGGAGGCGGAGTAGTGGGGGCAATTCATTGCGCCCGCTGGGCGGGTCGCTGAAGGACACAGAAAGTGCGAGTCATCGCCGGCAATGTCATCCCGAGCGAAGCGAGGGATCTGCTGTTTCTCCCCTGCAAAGAAAGCAGATTCTTCGCTGCGCTCGGAATGACAAGGATAGAACTGTTGTTGGGAGAATGTTGAAGCTCGTTACCAAGAACATCGGGGTTGAGAACTCGCACACGCTGGCGGTGGCGCGAGAGCATGGTGCCTATTCGCGGACCGCCAAGGCGCTGGCGATGAGTCCCGATGACCTCGTGCAGGAGGTCATCCAATCGAACCTGCGCGGTCTCGGCGGGGCCGGTTTCCCGGCGGGACGCAAGTGGAGCTTCCTCCCGAAGGATTCGCCCAAGCCGCGTTATCTCGTGGTCAATGGCGATGAGGGTGAACCGGGGACTTGCAAAGACAAATACATCATGATCCACGACCCGCACCTGTTGCTCGAGGGGATCATCATCGCCTGCTGGGCCATCCGTTCCCACAAGGCGTTCATTTACATCCGCGGCGAGTACGATCTGCCCATCACGCGCATGGAGGCGGCGATTGCGGAGGCGAAGGCCGCCGGCATTCTCGGCGAGAAGGTGATGGGGCATGACTTCGCTCTCGACGTCGTCGTGCATCGCGGCGCCGGCGCCTACATCTGCGGCGAAGAGACCGCCCTTCTGGAATCACTGGAGGGCAAACGCGGCTGGCCGCGTCTGAAACCCCCCTTCCCCGCCGTGGAAGGGTATATGCGCTGCCCCACCATCGTGAACAACGTCGAGACGCTCTCCTATGTCCCCTTCGTGGTCGAGATGGGAGGACCGGCATTCGCCGCCCTGGGGTGCGAACGCAATGGCGGCCTGCGGATGCACACTGTCTCAGGGCGTGTGAACCGTCCCGGCGTGTACGAGTTGCCGGTTGGGACATCTCTACGGGAGATCATCTACACGCACGCGGGCGGAATCGTCGGCGGACGCGCATTGAAAGCAGTCATTCCCGGGGGATCGTCATCGCCGGTCCTCACCGCCGATGAGATCGATGTGCCTATGGATTTCGATTCATTGGCCAAGATCGGCTCGATGGCCGGGTCAGCGGGGATCATCGTCTTTGATGAGACCGTTTCGATGGTCGAGGCGCTGCAGGTTCTGATTCGCTTCTACGCGCACGAGTCATGCGGACAGTGCACCCCCTGCCGTGAAGGGACCGCCTGGCTGGAGAAGATCGTCACGCGCATCCTGGATCAGGGCGGGCAACCGGGCGACGCCGACAACATGCTGCGCATCGCTCGCAACATCATGGGCAACACGATCTGCCCCCTGGGGGATGCCGCGGCACTCCCGGTGATCAGTTTCGTCACCAAATTCCGTTCCGAGTTCGAAGTGTGGATCAACAAAGGACGCCCGGTGGCATCGATCCCGCTGCGCCCGACCCACATCGGCGAGCCGGCGATGGCGTCTTGATGGATGTCAGGTGCGCGGGGCACCTGACCGACAGAAGCGAAGACCGCACACATGCCCAAAGTCACCATCGACGATCGCACGATTGAAGTTCACGCCGGGACCACGGTCATCCAGGCGGCGGAGCAGTTGGGGATCTTCATCCCCCACTACTGCTACCATCCCGGTCTGTCGATTGCCGGCTCGTGCCGCATGTGCTTGGTCGAGATCGAAAAGAACCCCAAGCTGCAGATCGCCTGTTACACGATGGTGACCGACGGTATGGTCGTGCGCACGACCACTCCTGCCGTCACGATCGCCCGGGCCGCCATCCTCGAATTCCTGCTGGCCAACCACCCGCTCGACTGTCCGGTCTGCGACCAGGCCGGGGAATGCAAGTTGCAGGAATTCTACATGCGCTTCGGCCGCTATGACTCCACCCTGTTGGAGGACAAGCTCAAGAAGCACAAGGCGATTCCGATCGGGCCGCACATCATCCTCGACTCGGAACGCTGCATTCTCTGCTCGCGCTGCACGCGGTTTGTCGATGAGGTCACCAAGACGCACGAGCTGGCGATCTTCAATCGCGGCAGTCATGCCGAGCTGTTGCCGGTGCGTGACGCCGTGGTGGACAATCCCTATTCCGGTTGCCTCGCCGATGTCTGCCCGGTCGGGGCGTTGACGGATCGCGATTTCCGTTTCCAGGTGCGGGTCTGGTATCTGGAAAAGACCGAATCGATCTGCCATGGTTGCGCCCGCGGCTGCAACATCGAGATCCACACGAATCGTCGTCGCACCCACCACAACAACGGCCGTCTGATCGCGCGTTTCAAGCCGCGCCACAATGCCGACGTCAACGGGTACTGGATCTGCGATGCCGGCCGGTACTCCTACAAAGGGTTGGAGTCGGACGATCGACTCCTGTCGCCTGCGGCGCGTGGACAGGCAGGGCTGTCTTGGACTGACGCTCTGGCGCAAGTCGACGAACAGGTCACCAGCGCCATCGCTGCGCACGGGGTCGGCAGTGTCGCGGTGATTGCCACCCCCTCCCTGTCCAACGAAGAGATCTGGGCCCTGAGACGACTCTTCCGCGAGGGGATGAAGGTCGACGCGATCGCCCATCTCTGCCCGCCCGATCCCAACGGCGTCACGGACGACCTGCTGCGTCAGGCGGACACCTTCCCGAATTCGTTCGGCGCCAGTGTGATCATTCCGGGATCACCACCCGCGGTCGAATCGGTGCTGAGTTCGGCGGCCGATGGTCGTATCAAGACCCTGTTTGTGATCGGCAGCGGGCTGGCCGAGCGCATCGCTTCCGAGCGGCTGAAGGAGGCGCTATCACGAGTCGAGTTGGCGATTGCGATTCAAACGCATCACTCCGTCGTGACGGAGGCGGCCACATTCGCAATGCCGATGACGACATACGCCGAATGTACCGGCACGGTCACGAACTCCGCCGGCAGGGTCCAGCGCTTCTGGTCAGCCATGCCGCCGCTTGGGGATTCGCGCCCACTCCTGGACATTCTGGCCGATCTGGCCGCCCGTTGGGAGGTGCCCTCGGCGCCGCGCGATCCCCAATCGTGCTTTGCCGAGTTGGCGGGCTGTGTCGAGTACTACGCGGGATTGACTTATGCAACGCTGGGATCGATAGGGGTCAATCCCCGGCAGATGGCAGTACCAAGCGCGTAGAGGGAGCCTTGAGGACAAGGGGCTTAAGCCCCTTGTTGCCCGTCGCCAATACGGTCATGATCACCACATTCGCCATAGCCGCCGCCGCTGGCGCGACGTTCTTCATCATCATGTTTGTGCTATCGCTCGCCGGCGTTTTGACTTGGGTCGAGCGCAAGGAATCGGCGGTCATGCAGGACCGGATCGGCGCCAACCGGGCCAAGATCCTCGGGCTGCGCCTATGGGGTCTCTTTCATATTATTGCCGATGCGGTCAAGATGTTCACCAAGGAGGACTTTGTCCCCAACACGCCACACCGTTTCCTGCACACGCTGGCGCCGATTCTCGCCATCTTCTTCGCACTGGTCAGCTTCGCCGTGATCCCCTTCGGGAACGCGATCCGGATCGCCGGACACACGGTCGGGCTGCAGGTCGCCGATCTGAACATCGGCCTACTCTATGTCTTTGCGATGATGTCGGTCGGCGTCTATGGCGTCGTGCTGGCGGGTTGGTCATCCAACAACAACTACTCGCTTCTCGGCGGTGTCCGCGCCTCGGCGCAGATGATCTCGTATGAAATCACCTTCGGGCTGACCCTGGTCGGGATCATCATGATCTTCCAGACCCTGTCGCTGGCCGAGATTGTGCGCGCGCAGGGCGGTCTGCTCTTCGGTTTTCTGCCGGCGTGGGGTGTGTTCTACCAGCCGCTCGGGTGCCTGCTGTTTCTGATCGCCGGGATCGCCGAGACCAAGCGCATCCCCTTCGACATCCCTGAGGGCGAATCGGAGATCATCGGTTTCTTCGTTGAGTACTCATCGATGAAGTTCGGGATGTTCATGTTTACCGACTTCATCGAGACCGTGCTGATCAGCGCCTTGGTCACGACCTTCTTCTTCGGCGGGTGGCAGGTCCCCTGGCTGGCCGATACCGGATTCGTTTTCCCCTGGGGCGCCACCTGGAACATGGGGATGTGGGTGGTGGAGATCCTGCGCGTCGGGGCGTTCATCGTCAAGGTCTGTTTCTTCTGCTGGTTCTTGCTGTTGGTGCGTTGGACACTCCCCCGTTTCCGGTTTGATCAACTGATGCACTTGGGGTGGAAGATCCTCCTGCCGCTGTCGTTGCTCAACACGATGGTGACCGCGGCGCTGGTGCTGTGGCTGGGGCGGTAGTAGAACAGGAAGAAGCAGATCCCTCACTTCGTTCGGGATGACAGGTGGATGGTTTCGTAGCCATGATACGACAGCACACACGGCCACTCAGTGCCCCACCCGAAGGGTGGGGATTGACCTGCCCACCCTGGCGGGTGGGGCACTGATAGTATGACGACGCGTACCGTCAATGTGATCAACGTCTCGGCCCGGCGGCGCACGCTGAGCGTCTGGGAGCGGATCTACCTTCCGGAGATTGTTCGGGGGCTGTGGCTGACCTCCCGCCATTTCTTCGTGAATCTGTGGCGACATACCCTGCGTCGGCTCGGGTTCAAGTCGGTCCAACCGGGCGCGGCAACCTTCCAGTACCCGGAGGAACGCCGGCCGCAATCGCCGCGCCTGCGCACGCTGCACCGTCTGGTGCCGCGCCCCGATGGTACGCCCCGTTGCGTCGCTTGCATGATGTGCGAGACGGTTTGCCCGGCGTTCTGCATTCGCATTGTCGCCGAAGAGGTTGACGACCCGTCGATCGAGAAGCGGCCGCGCTCGTTCGACATCGATATTGGGCGTTGCGTCTTCTGCGGGTTCTGCGTCGAGGCCTGTCCCGAGGATGCTATTCGCATGGACACCGGCATCGTGGAGATCGGCTCGTTGTCCCGTAACGGCATGATTCTCAATCTGAAGACGCTGTTGGCCCTCCGGGCGGCGCCCGATCAGGAGGGAAAGCCGGTTGATTTCTTGCAGAGGCAATTGGTATTATAGTTGGTTGTGCCCTGTCGCCGGGACGACCCGGAAGTTGGTATAAGATAAACTCGGCGGCCGAGACGAGAACACCATGGTCAAGACGGCAACCGAACTGAAGACAGCGCAGAAGGCCGAGGAGACCCTCCCCTTGGAGGGGCGGCACGGCAACAATGTCATCGTGACCTCGATCGACAGTGTCTTTGCGTGGGCGCGCCAATCATCGGTCTGGCCCATGACCTTTGGGCTGGCCTGCTGTGCCATCGAGATGATGGCGACCGCCGCCGCGCGCTACGACATCGACCGCTTCGGCATGGGCGTGATGCGTGCCTCCCCCCGTCAGACCGACCTGATGATCGTCGCCGGCACGGTGACGATGAAGATGGCGCTGCGTGTCAAGCGGCTTTACGATCAAATGCCCGAGCCGAAATACGTTCTCTCGATGGGATCGTGCGCCACCTGCGGCGGACCATACTGGAAACACGGCTATCATGTACTCAAAGGGGTCGACCAGATCATCCCAGTCGATGTCTATGTGGCCGGGTGTCCCCCGCGTCCGGAGGCGCTACTGGAAGGGCTGATGATGTTGCAGGAGAAGATCAAGCGCGAGGCGCTGTTGGGCAAGAAGCTGGCGCCGGCGATGTCGGCGTAGCTCGTTTCGGTCGCAAAGAGACAGCAGATCCCTCGCTTCGCTCGGGATGACAGAGAATCGGCATGACGACCCAGGAAATCCATCAGCAACTGACCGCCCAGTTCGGCGATTCCATCGGTCCATTGTCGGAGGGCGTCGACCCGGCCTGCGTCGTGGCCACCGAGGTCATTGCCGATGTCTGCCGTTGGCTGCACGATCAGCCGGGAATGGAATTGACCTCCCTGATGTGCCTGTCGGCGACCGATGACAAAACCAAGCTCGGCGTGACCTACAACCTGCACTCGATGAGGCACCGGCACCGCATCACGCTGAAGATCGAGCTGGCGGATCGCAACGCTCCGCATGTCCCGTCGGTGGCCGTCGTGTTCGGCACAGCGGATTGGCACGAACGGGAGGCATACGACATGATGGGGATCGTCTTCGACGATCACCCGGACTTGCGCCGCATCCTCTGCCCGGAGGACTGGGAGGGGTGGCCCTTGCGCAAAGACTATGTCGTGCAGGAATACTACCGCGGGCTTCGGGTCCCCTACCCTGAGGGAAGAGACCTGGATCGAGGGCACTGGGTATCGCGCGACGTGCCCGATCGGCGCGCGGTGCCGCCGGACACGCACGAGCCGGACCTGACGGGGATCTGACGAACGGAAGGGCGCACATGCGACGCATGCGAGAGAACATCCTGGGGTTCTGGTCCCTATTGGTCGGCCTGCGCGTGACCTTCGCGCACATGCTCAAGAAGCCGGTCACCATGCAGTACCCCGATGAGACTTGGGAGCTTCCGATCGGCGCCAAGGGGCAACTGTTCAACAAGATCGAGGACTGCATCGGTTGCCTGCAATGCGCCCGTGTCTGCCCGGTCGACTGCATCGCCATCGAGACCGCCAAGGCAGGCAAGGACGAGGACCTCGGCGAGACGTCCAACGGTCAGAAGAAGAAGCTGCACGTGCTCCGCTTCGACATCGACTTCGCCAAGTGTTGCTACTGCGCGCTGTGCACCGATCCCTGCCCCACCGAGTGCCTGTACATGACCGGCGTCTACGAGAACTCGGTCTACAACCGCGATAACCTGATTCATCACTATGCGACATACTCGCCCGAGGAGGCCGAACGCGTGCGGGCCTCCGTGGACGGCAAGACAACCAAGTTGGGGGTTCATCCGTGAGATCTTCGCGGGCGGGACGAGACGCCGTCTTGGGAAGGAACGGTTCAACGATGAGGCGACAGCATCGGAGCAGATTGTGGTCGGCCGTGATGGCGGCGGTGTGCGTCCTGGCGATCGTGGGTTGCTCGGGCGGCAGACATGACCGCGTCGTCCCCGCCAATGAGCAATCGAGCGAGCTTTTCGATCGCTCCTACGGCTATCTGGTGAAAGGCGACCCGGATTTCCTGCGCCTGGCGCCCAACTATTCGGCGCTGCGGCCGTTCTCGCGCGACACGTCGATCATGATCGAAACGCACTCCGAACATGAGGGCAAGACGCCGCCCCCCGAGGGATACACCGAGTACTTCCACGTACGGCTGAACAAACCGATGTCCGTGCGGCTGATCGTCGCCGACACCACCGGCAATGGCCTGATCACCTACGAGTACGAACAGGTGCCGGCGGGCACGTACACAATGGGATCGAAGGGATGGCCCGTGCCGCAGTTGGAGGCGACCAAGGGGATGCCCTGGGTCTATGTCTACTGGGTGACCGACCAGCGCTTCCGTATGAAGCACCAGTTCCGCCTCGACAAGAAACAACACTTCACATACATGCCGACCCCGCCGCAGCCGAGTTGACGGAGAGGGACATCGTACCATGAACGACATCTTCGCGCCACAGGCGCCGCCGCGCTATGAAGTCGACGATGATGATCTCTTGATCAACATCGGTCCGCCGGAGCCGCCGGAGAAGTACTCCGGCGCCTACCTGGCCGACACCTATAGGGTCAACATGGGGCCGCAACACCCCTCGACCCATGGCGTGCTGCGGCTGGAGCTGACCATGGACGGCGAGGCGGTGCTGCGGGTGCGGCCGCACATCGGATATCTGCATCGTTGCTTTGAAAAACACGCCGAGAATCTCCCCTACCCGGAGGTCATTCCCTTCACCGATCGCCTCGACTACATCGCCGCGATCAGCCAGAACATGGGGTATGCGGTTGCCGTCGAGCGGCTCATGGGAGTGCAGGTCCCCGAGCGTGTCGAGTACATCCGCGTGATCGTCTGCGAACTGCAGCGCATCGCCAGCCACCTTGTGGCGCTGGGGACCTATGGGCTCGACATGGGGGCCTTCACGCCGTTTCTCTGGGCCTTCCGTGACCGGGAGATGATCCTCGATCTGTTGGAGTGGCTGACCGGCGCGCGCATGCTCTACAACTACATCTGGGTCGGCGGTTTGGCGCGCGATCTTCCCGAGGGATGGACCGACAAGTGCCGGCAGTTCCTGCGCTACTTCGAACCGAAGCTTAAGGATTTCAATGATCTCCTGTCGTTCAATCACATCTTCATCAAGCGCACGGCCAGCGTGGGGATCCTCCCCGAGGATCTCGCCATCTCCTATGGCGTGACCGGGCCCAATCTGCGCGCCTCCGGTGTCGACTGGGACCTGCGCCGCGACGACCCTTACTCGATCTATGACCGCTTCGACTGGAAGGTCATCACCGGCACCGGCGAGCATGGGAAACTCGGCTCCTGCTGGGACCGGTATATGGTACGTGTTTTCGAGATGGCCGAGTCGGTGAAGATCTGCCATCAGGCGCTCGATGGCCTGCCGCCGGGCGACGTGCGCGAGAAACTGCCGAAGAGAGTGAAGCCCCCCAAGGGCGACGCCTATGTCCGCACCGAGACGCCGCGCGGCGAGCTCGGCTACTACATCATCTCCGATGGCTCCGATGTCGCCTTGCGCTGCAAGGCCCGTTCCCCCTGCTTCACCGCCATTTCGTCGATCGATGCGATCGTGCAGGCCTCCAAGAGGCCGATGCTGATCGCCGACGTCGTCGCCGTCGTCGGCTCGCTCGATATTGTGTTGGGCGAGATCGACCGCTGAGACTTCCGACATCCCGGATGTCCTTGTAGGGGCGTATGGCAATACGCCCCTACGCGTGTGGGGGCGCGGCCTGTCGAGGATCCCGAGGGAAGCCGAGGGGCCGTGCCCGGGGCTGTGGACAGGTCGCAGAGCTGCCCCCTGCGGAAGCAACGTCAGGAGCGCAGGGCTCCTGACCTACTGCCACTTTCCACGACCGCGATGGGGGTGGACAGAACTACAACGATGTGAGACCCTCACTCAAGGCCGGGGGTTGCAGAGCGGAACCATCCCACAGGTCGATTAGGATCATCTTGCGGTCCTCGAAGGCCTGCGCCTGTTCCTCCACCAACTGCTCCGCCTCAGCCGAGTCGGCATTCCGGGTGTCGTTGATGAAGGAGGCGACACGGGCCAGGTACAGTGGAGTTGACAGTTCAAGCAGTTTGTAGCGGTGGGAGCGCCAGAGGTGGAATGTCACGGCGAGTTCATAGAGCAAGCGCACCCAGATGTCGATGTCGATGCGCAGACGGTCATCGGGCATCAATGCGGCCTGTTCGATTCCGGCGTAGACCGACGGCGAGAATATCTGTTGCCACAAGACTCCGAACCGCCGGTGGCCGTCCCGGAACGTCCGGCACAGGGCGGCGTGGTTGACGGCGACCGGCTCCGGTTGCGCCCCGTCGTCCTCCCCGAACACCTCGGTGGGTTCGGAGCCCACCACGGTCTTCCAGTACAGCTCATTCTCTTCCATCAGTGAGAATAGAGTATAGAGCACTTGTCGGAACATCGGACCGAGGTGGGCGGCGGGGTCCTTGGCGTCATGGACCTTGACACCCAGACGGGCCTGGCAGACGCGGGCCCCGGTGATCAACGCGCCGGTCGTCATCCAGATGTCAATACCGAATCGGGCGATGTCGGTGTCCCAGATTTGTTGCCGCATGAAGTAGCCGCTGCAGGCCCGGGAAAAGGCAAAGTCGCCGCCGATCGGCTGCCGGATACGCCGGCCGTAGAGGGCACGCGTGAGGTTGTACACGATGTTGTTGGTGATCGTGCCGTCATACTTGTGACGCGTATAGATCGGAGCCACGAAATCGTAGCCGTCGTTCAGCACCGGTTCCAGAAGGCGCCTGACCCAGTCACCGGTGATCGAACGCAGATCAGAATCCACCACCATGCAGGCACGGGCTCCCAGACGCTCGCCCGCCTCGAAGATCGACCGCAGGGCGGTCCCCTTCCCACCGATGCCGCGGTAAATGGACACCAGTCTTTCCTGCCGGGGCTCCAGGGGGACCCGGGCTGCGGTCTCGCGCGTGTCGTCCGTTGAACCGCCGTCGGCGACGAGGATCACAGCGTCTCGCTCGGAGTAGTGATGCCATAACCCCTGCGAGACCATCTCGATCACATGACCGATCGTGCGTTCGCTGTTGTAACAGGGAATGCCGACCACGATGTCGGCGCCGGCAATCTCCCCGATCCGCTCGGCAACAGGACCCCGGAGCGCGGTGTCATAGCTCATCCCGTGTGCCCTTCGTTGTCCGCGGCGACCGCCGCCAGCAACCGGGCATCGAAATCCGGGATGGCGGCGAAGACACGGTTCCAGTTCGGGATCTGATGCGGGCCCAGAGGATCTTCGACCACGATCTGGCCGGCGGCGCGTATCGCCTCAGTGAACATATCGACCGCGCGACCCTCCTCATGTCGGTCGCAATCCAGCCCATTGATCATGGCGTCGCCATAGTATCGCACAATCATGTCCTGGGCGATCCGGCGGTAGGTCGCTCGCAGAGAGTTGAAGAACCCCGGCGAGTATATCACATCCTCAGTGGCCAGCGTGGCGAACAGGGAGTTGGCGATGTCGATGGCCATCCGGTGCAATCCGCGGGTCGGGTCATCGGCCGACAACGCCTGATGCTTGTGCTCATAGTTGTCGCAGAGGTCGACCTGACAGATGCGATTGACCGCGCAGTGGCGATAGATCTCCGCCAAAGTCCCCATCTCCAGTCCCCAGTCCGAGGGGACACGGGTCAAGCGGGCCAGATTCACCATCATGGACAGTTCCCCCGCCAGCGGGTACCGAAAGCTATCGTAGTACGCCAGACTGGGCCGCGGCCCGATCATGGTGATCAGAGCGCGGATCAGCGGCGTCACCAACAGCCGGGTGACCCGCCCATGCAGGCGGTTGGTGACCCGGCTGTAGTACCCCTTGCAAAACTCGTAGTCGAGTTGGGGTGAGGCGACCGGGTAGATCAGCCGCGCCAGGAAATCACGGGAGTAGGTGAGAATGTCGCAGTCATGGAGCGCGACGACGTCGCTGCCTCCTTCCGCGATCACATATCCGTACGCCAGCCAGACCTGCTTTCCCTTGCCGTCGGGGCCGGGATCCAGCCCCTTCGATTGAATCATGTCCAGAAGCGCATTCAATCGCTGCCCGTTGAGCCAAAGGAGGGTGACCTTTTGCGGCAGGGCCGAGAAGTACTGGCGTGCGTGGGCATACTCCTTGGGGGAACAGGGGCCGAGGGTGACGACGATTTCCCGCAGGTAACGCACGGCACACAGCTCATCGACGATGCTCCGCAGTGCCGGCCGCTCCAATTCGGAGTACAGGGAGGGAAGAATGAGCGTCATTCCACGCAGCCGGGCGATCCGCACCAAGTCGTCCTCCAGGTGTTCCAGCTTCGTTTCTCCCAAGCGGTGAAACGTGGCGATCACCCCGTTCTGAAAGAAATCACCCATGGGAACCCCCATCGCGAGAGCGGTTCGAGAACCTCCCGTAGTATCATGCGCATTCCCCGATCAGTATACGGTCCCCGGGTGGCGGGGTGCATGACAAAACGCCCCGGCCGGAACGATCCGACCGGAGCGGTATTGCCCCCGCTGTCTGTGCGTCCGTGCTCAGGCTTCCTTGAGGTGCTTCGAGACCAACTTGGTCATCTCGAACATCGACACCTGGGTACGCCCGCCGAAGATCGCCCGCAGCGCCTCATCGGCGTTGATCATGGTGCGCTTCTTGGCGTCCTGGAGGCCGTACTTCTTGATGTACGCCCAGAGCTTCTTGGTGACCTCGGTGCGGGGCATCGCCTTGAGGCCGACGACCTGTCCAAGGGTCTCGGACGGCATCATCGGCTTCATGAAGGCGGGATTCGGCTTGCGCGCGGTTTTCTTCTTCGGCGCGGCCTTCTTGGCGACTTTCTTCTTCGGCGCCGCCTTCTTGGCGGTTTTCTTCTTCGCCGGCTTCTTCGCGGCCTTCTTGGCCGTTTTCTTCTTTGCCTTTTTCATCGGCATGATCGACCTCCCGGTCGGTTGGTGGGTTTGACTGGCACTGCGTTGCGGTATGCGGTCATTGACATATCGTGTGAACCATCCCGGCCGGACCAATACACTGGGAACAACCCATGAATACCTATACCTCCTGCTGGCGTCTGGTTCTGCGTGCGGACGATCACCGGACGGTTCGCGCCGGGTTGGCGAACCCGGTGATCATCGCACAGCACGCGTCCGTTCTCCTATGAGAATCGCCGCCTGTCCCGGCGGTCAATCCCGTGTGCTCCTATGAAGATCGACGCCCCATGCCACCCGCTGCACTCGCAGCCACAGGTAGCATGAATGTGACCGTGATAGTGCGCAAGAGAAAAATTGCGATTTCTCCTATGAAAACGCAAAAATCTCCCTATGGAGCGCGGCGGGCACCGACGGGTGAGTCGGGCACGGCACGCTTGTCCGCCTCTGGCGGGCCGTGCCCCTACAAATGGCATCGGTGCCCCACTCGGCGGGCTCGCGGTAAACCACCCGAAGGGTGGGATTCGACGCCGACCCGAGGTGGCGGCGCAACGCCGCTGCTGATTCGGCTGGTGCGGAGGCCGGGGAAACGCCAGATTAGCAGGGGACGCCCTCTGGGATGCCGGCACCCGCGCGATGCCGATCGATCCCGGCGATCGGGGTCCCCGGAGGTCAGCCATGGTCAAAGTCGCCGCATCGGTCCTATCCGCCGACTTCGCCCGTCTGGCGGAGGACACCCGCGCGGTGGTCGAGGCCGGGGCCGACTGGCTCCATCTCGACATCATGGATGGGCACTTCGTCCCCAACATCTCCTTTGGGCCGGACATTGTCGGGACCTTCAACCGGGTCACCGACACCTTCCTCGACGTCCACCTGATGCTGACCGACCCCGGCCGGTACGTCGAGGCATTCGCCCGCAACGGCGCTGATCTGATCACCTTCCACATCGAAGCGGTCCCCGAGCCGCGCCCCCTGTTTGCCCGGCTGCGGGCCATGAGGGTCCAAGTCGGCCTGACCTTGAATCCCGACACTCCCATCGAGCGGGTCACCCCCTATGTCGGGGAGATCGACCTGCTCCTCATCATGTCGGTATTCCCCGGTTTCGGGGGGCAGAAGTACATCGAATCGTCCACCGAGCGGATTCGCGCCGTTAGGCGGGCGACCGACGCCGCCGGTTCGAAATGCCTCTTGGAGGTCGATGGCGGGATCAACGTCCAGACCTGCCGCACGGTGGTCGAGGCCGGAGCAGATGTCCTGGTCGTCGGCTCGGGATTGTTCGGGACCGGGGATTACGCGGGGACGATCCGGAAGTTAAAAGCGTAGAGAACTAAGCGGGCAGCGATTGCGATATGCGACAGCCCCGCAAACTGATTGCTTTCCCTAATCCTATTGACGAAGGTGCTCAGGGGTAGGGCAATCGGACTCCGATGGGAACCAGACAAACGAGCGGCAAGACAGCGGTTAAGGCCCCGGTGCCATGTCAGGGAAGAAGAGACGAAATCCGCGGCGCCGCTTCACGCGGGCCGAACGGGGATGCAAACAGGTTGCTCCCGGAAGACCGCGTCGTTCACGACTGGTACCGATTCGTGCTCTCCTTCCCACCGCATCTGGTACGGGAGTACATCGAGCGCTTCAAACTGTCAAGAGGGTGCACAGTGTTGGACCCGTTCTGTGGCACTGGGACAACTTTGGTCGAATGCAAGAGACGTGGCATCAGCAGCTTGGGTGTCGAAGCCAACCCTATGGCGCACTTCGCGAGTTCGGTCAAGATTGACTGGACGGTCGACCCTGACCGATTGACGCAGCACGCGGAGAGGATCGCTGAGATCGCGTCCAGAGAACTCGAGTCAGAAGGCGTTTCGGATGTGGCAGAACCCCTATTCGATCGACGCCCACAGGTTCTCCGACTCCTGACTCTCCCTGCGGAAGCCCACGAGCTCCTGCTTGCGAACTCCATAAGCCCGGTGCCCGCGCACAAAGCCCTACGTTTGCTCACATGCTTGAATCGTCGCCCGGAAAGAGCCTGCCGCAACCACGAACTTCTCGCCCTAGCAAGAGTGCTGGTTTTCTCAGCAAGTAATCTCCGGTTCGGTCCGGAGGTGGGCGTGGGTAAGCCAAAGGACGATGCGCCGGTGATTCAACCATGGCTTGACTGTGTGAAGCTCATGGCGGACGACCTGCGCGGAATCCGTGATACGTCCTCCGCTCAGGCGCGGGTCCTGCGGGCCGATGCGCGAGAACTGGGCCGGCTTCTGGAACCCGCCCGATTCGATGCTGTGATCACCTCTCCGCCCTATCCGAATGAGAAAGACTACACTCGCACGACGCGGCTTGAATCCGTGTTTCTTGGCTTCTTACGCTCCAAATCCGACCTTAGGACATTGAAGCAGACTCTGGTCCGTTCCAACACCCGGAACGTGTTCAAGGCCGACAAAGACGATGAGGAAGTTGCGGAACACGAGGAAATTCAACGACTTGCCGATCAGATCGAGTCTCGGCGAGTCGAGCTAGGAAAGACGTCGGGGTTTGAGCGACTGTACCCGAGAGTCGCAAAGCTCTATTTCGGGGGGATGAGACGCCATCTGCAGGGCCTGCGCCGACTTGTTCGTCCGGGCGCTCAGTTGGCTTACGTCGTTGGCGACCAGGCCTCTTACCTTCGGGTCATGATCCGCACCGGCCAGCTTCTGGCGGACATCGCTGACTCACTCGGGTACGAGGTACTGCACCTAGACCTTTTCCGCAGCCGGTTCGCGACGGCCACCGGCGAGATGCTCCGTGAGGAGGTTCTCTTGCTGAAGTGGCCTGGTGAGCGGAAACGGAGGCGCCCCCTACCACCGGTGAGATCACTGGCATTGCGGGAAGGCAGGCAATAGACCGATGACACCGAGAACACCGAAGGTCAACCGCTACGAGAAGATCGTGGAGCTAGTCTTCCTGTCTCGCCACGAGAAGGGTGCGACAGAAATCCCGTTTACGCGCGACGACCTAATCCGTGCCGCGCGCAAGTGCCGAATTGAGGTTCCCAAAAACCCGGGTGACATCCTTTACTCGTTCAGGTTCAGAAGTCCTTTGCCGGAGGCAATACGAGACACCGCCCCTGCAGGACTGGAATGGACTATAAGATTAGAGGGCCGCGGACAGTATCGCTTCGTTGCTACGCGAGGGGCAGCGATCATCCCTTCCGAGCAGATGGCCGAGACCAAAGTGCCCGACGCAACGCCGGGCGTCATCGCTATCTATAGCTTGGGCGACGAGCAGGCTCTTCTAGCAAAACTCCGTTACAACCGGCTCATCGACATATTCACGGGCGTTGCATGCTACTCTCTGCAGAACCACCTGAGGACCGCGGTCGCTGGTGTCGGGCAGGTGGAGATTGACGAGGTCTACATCGGAGTGGACAAGAGGGGTGCCCACTTTGTGCTGCCGGTTCAGGCCAAGGGTGGGCGCGACAAACTGAGCGTCGTCCAGGTCGAGCAGGATCTGGCTGTATGTGAGTCGAAATTCCCCAACCTGATCTGTCGTCCCATCGGCGCCCAGTTCATCAAGAAGGACCTGATTGCCCTGTTCGAGTTCGAGACTGACCGCGGCGAGGTGAAGGTGGTCTCCGAGAAGCACTATCGTCTGGTCGAGCCCGACGAAATCCTCGATGCCGATCTGGTTACCTATCGCTCACGTCCCTTGTAGAGACGTTGCATCTCACATCGCCGGATTGCAGTCTTCGCCCCGGCAAAGATCGAAGACCTCCAGGACCGGCTCGTTGCGGTAGGCGACGTATAGTCGTTCGGCCTGCGCGTCGACGGCGAATCCACGAGGAACCAAGAAGAAATCGACGACAAGTTGCGTTTCGTATCGGTTGTGCCGCTGCAGAGTCGACAGTTCCCGTTCCTCAATGGCACTCCTCACCTCATCCGGTCGGGAGGGATCATCCAACAGCATGAACCATGTCTGCCGCTCGGGAACAACCTTGAGGACGTGATCCAGATCTCGTGTTGCGGGATGCACCTTGTTGTCCCTCAGCTTTGAGGCATAGGACGTGCCGCCTGTCTCGTAGGTGACCATGAGGAAGGCGGATTGGGACCGTCCCGCGACTCCGATACCCTGCGCGAAATCCCAGTAGTCGACAGCGAAGCCCGTGAATCCCTCACCCGGATCCATGTTGACCTTGCGGACCCCGGCGGTCGGCGCCACCAAGTCGCTGTCCCGGTCAAATGCCCCCCACTTCGCCAGACTGATCGCCGTCAGGAATGGCCCCTCCGGGAAGGGAACCGAGAGGTTTCCGACCAGAATCTCACCGGCCAGCGGGTCGTAGGCGATGTTGTAGGCCCAGCCCAGCGCGCCGGCGACGAGGTCGTCGTCGAAGGCGTTGTTTCCATCTGCCGGGTCATTGTCCGCATCGACCACGAGCCCGCTCCTCAACGAGACGGCGTAAACCTTCCCTACCGGATCGGGAAAACTCAAAGTCTGCCTCCCGACCGTGGCAAACAACCACTCGCGGGTGTCATCAAGGGCCAAGCGGCCGCCTAAAAACGACATGTCGGTCTCGAAGACCACGTCGGCTCGGGATGCCGCCATCGTGGCGATATTGAAGAACCGGACTCCAAATGCTGACACGGACCGGCCATAGATGGCGACCTCATCGGCGGAAATCAGGGCCAGATCGCAGACGTCCTCCAAGTCGGAGAATTCATGCGTGCTCCCCTGACCGGTGGCCAGGTTGAGGACCACAATCGCCGGGTGTGAGCGGCCAGCCGAGAGGTAGGCGGAGTCGTACAGCAGAATGGTGCGCCCGCCCACCGGATCGATCTCGACGCGCGCCGCGCCCGAAAAGGGGAGGCCGTAGCAGTTGCCTGAGTTCTGGGCCAGTGTGACATCAACCCGCGCCGTGTCGTTCTTGAGAACCTCGACGGTCTGCTCCGGGACCGACAGGCACAGACTGGCCGCAAACGTCAACTTGTAGCCGCTTCGAACCGGGACATCGCGGAAAAAGAATGAACCTGTCGTGCCGGTGACGACCGAGCTGTCGAAGTCCCCGCCGCGCAGGCGCACATGAACCCCGGATGCCGGTGTCATGGCCGCTGACAACTCATACGGCAGGTAAACCGTGCCGCGGACCGCGCTCATGGATGTTGGACCATTGCCCTTGTCTCCGCCACATCCAACCGCGAGAGCTGCCGCCAGCACGGCAACCCCCCACCGCGTCCCACCACATACAGGCAATCCCGTTCGCTGCGCCATCATCGGATTCTCCTGTTTGCCGCCTTGTGAATATACACGGCAGACGGCCCGTACGTCCAAAGCGAAGGCCGCATATACTCCCAATGGCAAGCTCGCGTGCAGGTAGCACGAACTGCTCTCAAGCGCCTCTCTCAAGGGTCTTCATACTGACCCTGTGCCACGGGTCTTCAGACCCGTGGGGAATTGGCTCACCGTCCGCACGGGTCTGAAGACCCGTGGCACGAGGCCACTTCGCGCCCGACCGGGATGGCGAGGGTGATCTTGACGGACTACAGCCGCTTATGAGTGCCGTCGCAGTACGGCTTGTTCCCGGAATGCTTGCAGCCGCACCAGGCAATCCGCTTGTTCTCGGTCAACTCCACCACGATCGGCCGGATATCAGTGACCTTATGAGAGCCGTCGCAGTACGGTTGATTGGCCGACCGGCCGCATTGACACCAAGAGACCCGCCGTGCCGTCTCCTCGATCACATAGGGGCCCTTCTGGGCGATGATCGGCTCGGTCATGTGTCCTCCCAGCCACACTACCCGCCGTCGAGGCGACCGCAAAACAGCCGTCCCCGTTGGCACCGATGGAAACTGCCGCGACAGCGATCAGCCGCCGACGGCTGCGTCTTGGATCCCGACCAACTCGACGTCGAAAACCAGTGTCGCCCCCGGCGGAATGACGCCGCCGGCGCCGCGGGCACCATACCCCAAGTCGGGAGGGATGATCAACAGGCGACGGCCGCCGACCTTCATCGTGGCCAGACCTTCATCCCAACCCTTGATCACCCGACCCTGGCCGAGCGGGAATGGGAAGGGCTGTCCCCGGTCGCGCGACGAGTCGAATTTGGTCCCATCGGTCAGCCACCCGGTGTAGTGCGCCAGGACCATTTGTCCCGTCTGGGGGGTCGCTCCCGTACCCACTGTCATCTCGATGTACTTCAGGCCGGAGGGTGTCGTGACCGTGTCGCCGCTGACTTGGGGAATCCCCGGGGCCATGGCCTGTGCCGGCTCGGCAGGTGGCTGTGTCGCCGGGGTCTGACTCTCTGCGGGTGGCGCCGCTTCCTTCTTGGCGCACCCGGCGATCACGACCAAACCTGAGAAGATGGCGACTGCGAGCATTGTCTTCAAAGCGATCTCCCTTCTGTCTGCTGACGGACGAATCACACGTCAGCGGGTTTTGGACCGGCGACGCTGCCGGATGCCGAACGGTGAATGACTCGATCCTTCTTTGGACTGTGCCGCGGGCTGTCCCGGCGGACTCAGACGCCCCGCCATCAGATGTTCACCAGATGCAACTGGCGGGTCTTGGCACGCTCGGTTTCGCGCAGGTCGTGCCCGCCCTCGACGACCGACTTCAAGTTGGTCAGGAAGAACACCCATCCCGCGCGACAACCCATGTGCATGTCCCGATGCGCCCGGGGCGTGTTGGGGATGTCATACTGCCGCAGGTTGACTTCACACCAGACGCCTTGCTTGCGGAGAAGGACCTCCACCAACATCCCGGCACCGAAGCCGAACGACAGCTTGGTCGGGGGACGGACGTCGAGGACCCAGTCTTCGCCGGCGACGCCGTCGTTATAGAACCACTCCCATCGGTAGCGGTCTCCGGTCTGGCACATCTCGGCGTCGGGGCGTGCGGCCAGGGTCTCGAAGGGCGGCACCTTCGCCGCCTCCCGACGGGAACTGGGACGTCCAGACGATGCCGCAAAGGCCGCCGACCGCAGAAACCAGCGGCACAGGCCCTGGGATGTGGTCCATATGGTGTACACATCCTCAGGCCGGGCGCGGACGTAGATGCCCAACCGGAATTGGGTCCAGTCGAAGGCCGGATCCTTGGTCAGAGCTCCTCCCTGTTCGGCCGGTTCCCCCATCAGGCGATGCACGGACACTGGCGTTGTGGCTTGCCGGCTCTGGTGCGCCATCGTAGGCCATCTGCCGATAACTGTCAAGAGGTTACCATCTTCGCCCCTGACATAACGGGTCGGGCAATCCGGCCTGATCCCAGCGTCCCACGGGTGCGAGGATGGAGTGCCATTGTCCGCGGGGCCGCGTCGGCGGTGCACGGAGTCCCGAGTGACCGCGTCTGACCGCCACAAAGACAACGGCTTGACAGATTTGATAAGGCGATGTTGATTTATAGTGAGAGTTCGACTGCGGGATTACCTGCCGTCTGGGGAGACAAAATGAAGAGCATAAGGGCCGTTTGCGGTCTCTGTGTCGTGGTGGTCATCGCGTCGCTGAGCACGGCGGTGGCGGCGGAGTTCCCGCGCCTGATGAACTTTCAGGGCCGACTCGATGACACCGCCGGAGTACCGGTGCCGGATGCCAACTACACGGTGACCTTTCGCCTCTTTGACATTCCGACCGGCGGCACCGCCCTGTGGACCGAGACTCAGAGCATCGCCACGACCGCCGGCGTGTTTTCGGTCCTGCTCGGCGATGTCGACACGATTCCGCCGTACGTGTATTATCGCGACAGTCTGTACTTGGAGGTTCAACCGAACGGCTCCGACCCGGTGCTGCCACGCTCGCGTCTGACGGTGGTCCCCTATGCCCGGCGGGCGCATGATGCCGATCTCCTCACCGGCGCCACGGTGCTCGATCTCGAAGAATCCAACGAGATCGACGCCCAAATTGCCACCCACACGGCCAACTCCAGCGCCCACCACAGCAAGACCGTCGACGCTTCGGAACTCGTCATCGGCACCTTGCCGGAGGGACGTCTGCCGCAGGGGGCCATCGATTCCACCGAGATCGAGATGGAATCGGTCGGTGCCAACCGCCTCGCCGACGAGCCGGGCATTGCCTACACCTTCACGGATTTGAAGACGCTCTCCTCGACCATGGCCGTGATGGATTCGGCGATCATCACCGTCCCCAGGGGCGGATACATCTTCATCATCGCCAACGGCTGGTTCTATCGACTTCATACCCAGGGCGCCGGTGATTGCATCGCGACCGTGTCCCTGTCGGGATCGCGGGTCTCACACGAGGACAACCACACCGCCAAATTCACGGTGTTGTCGGCCGAGGTATCCGGCCATCACACCCAGAATTTCACCGTCAGCCGCGTCCTCCCGGTCGGCCCGGGCCAGACCAAGGTCTATTTTCTGGGCGACCTGAGCGGCACCGGCACCTGCCAGGTGCAAAAGGCACACATCACGACGCTCTACTTCCCCACGCCGTACGGGAACATCGACATCACGGCGCAGTAGGGTCCTTTCGTGAAGACGCCAGGGTCGCTCCCTTGGGCATCTCTCACGGAATGTATGTCGAATGTGAATCGGGCCCGCACGACCCCTTGGCGCGTAATCGGCCCGGATCTCTCCGTGTATACCGAAGCTGGAGCCCATTGTAAAGAACCCCCCGGGCAGGTGCCCACCGGCCCAGCGCGGGGCGCACTGATCGGCTTATACTTCACATGATGAGAATCGACCGCAAAGCAGAGACCGCCGTTGTTGAACTCTTCGTAGAGATCCTCGGCACGACAACGGTGCATCGGAACTATCGGGGGTTCGACTTCCTACGGGGTGACCCGACACCCAAACGTCCGAAAGGAGTCCCACTTCCTGTGGATGCCTATTTCCCTGAATTCAACCTGGTGCTTGAGTACATGGGGAAACAGCACTACAAACAATGCGATTTCATGGATCGCAGACCTGGACGGAGGCTACAACGGCAACGATACGATCAACGGCGTGCCGAGGAAATACCCAAGCACGGCACGATGTTTGTCGTGGTACGCTATGACGACCCGCTTACAAGGGAGTTGGTCAGGCACAAGTTGCGTTCTGTTGGTATCCGGCGATAGGTTCCTGCTGGCCGGAGGCATTAGACGACGCTCCGATTGCGTGAGTCATTCGTACTCTTCATCACCGCCAGCCCGGCGAACGCCGCCATGACCGGCACGATCGGCATGTGGTAGCGTCCGGCGCCGTAGAAAACGAAATGGACCGCGATCCAGTAGAGGACCACGCCCAAGAGCAAGAGGCCAGTGGGATTCTGCCACGGCGATGAGCGCAGGTACACGATGACGCCGTACCCACACGCCAGCAGAAAGATCATCCAGAACGCCTGCGTCGCCAGCGCCAGCCAGCAGTAGCGATTGAATTCGTGCGCCGTGGCGGCATCACCCAGTTCAAAGAAAATGCCATCGGTGTCGCACAGCATGAAGAACGCCGACTTGAGCGTGCCGCGAACGAGGAATGCAACCGGATGCCGGCGGATGTATTCCAGTCCCCGCGCCATGCCGACACTGTCGTCGTGCGCCTCATCCTGCGCCGACTTCAGGAAGAGCACCCGGTGATCCGGCTCGTTGTACCCGACCCCGGCGTTCGGGTTGTTGCCGATGTGCAGATTGACGCCGACGTTGGTGCAGAGCGTCGCCCGTCCGAGGCGGGACTCATTGCGCATCATCCACGGCACCGTCACGATCAGAAGACCTGCAACACAGACCAGCCAGCGTGACGCGGTGCGCAGCGACAGCCCGCCCCGTGCCGCATAGGCCGGCAGGAATACGAGCGGGAGCAGAAACGACAACGTACGCGTCAGCGTGGCCACACCCAGAAGAACGCCTCCGACCAAGGCGGACGCCCATGGTCGCCAACCGCCCTCGGCACGGGGCAGAAGTAACAGCAGCGCCATCAACAGCAGAAAGGTGAACAACCTCTCGGAGCCGAGGATATTGGCGAAGAGCAACTCGCCGGGGATGATCGCCACAATCGCTGCCGCCCAGCGCGCGGGGAATTCGCCCCATCCTCTGCGCACAATCCGCCAGGTCAGATAGACACAGGCCACACCGAAGACGACATTCGCCATGATCCCCGCATGGGGATGATGCCCGAACACCGCGTACAATCGCGACAGGAGAAACGGCCACCCCGGCGGGAAGTAGGCGGTCGCGTGGGTGCCGTCGGTGTACTCGCCATGGATGAGCCACTGACGCGCCAACTCATCGTAGGTGGCGAAGTCGCTGATCAATCGCAGGGGCAACACCAGCACCGCCAGCAAACGCAGCACGAAGGCGATCCCGAGCGTGTAGGTGAGGAATGCTGTGGTGGGTAGACGACGGAGATTGTGGTGAAGACGAATGAGCAGCCGCTTCGACAACCGTGGGAAGAGCAGCACCAAACCGGGCGCCGCCAGGGCGATCATCATGATCCGCAGCACCAGCCAACTGTACTCCATGATCACGCCATCGGGACTCAACCCCGCCAGCGCCTCCTGCCAGAAGTCGAACGCGAAGACGCCGCTGGCCGCAACGAGGACCAGAATGGCACCGACGATGCTGCGAAGTCGGGACCAGGGTGTCATGGCTTGGCAGGATACACGCGTCGCGCTCCGGGGTCAATCGGGGGGAGGTGCGGGGAGATGAGGTTGCCTTGGGAGTGGAGAAAGCCGGGTGAGGGCGGAGGGGATCGAAGCCGAGTCCATCCTGCCAAGGTGTGCAACAGCTGCTATGTTGTTGTAGCGCTACGGCTTGACCGGCGTCGAAATCCCGGTGGAGACCGTGTGCCTGAGAATCTGGTTCCTTGAAATCATCCCAGGGCCTCGATAGATTATGGCACTTCTGCACTGGATCAGGTGCTGAACACGGGAGGCTACAGGATGCAACCCCTCTCTTACACTCCGGATGTGGACCTGAAGGTTCATGAAGAGAACGCGATCAGGCTCATCTGCAAGGCGTTCCAGTCCCATGAAAACGGCCTGCCCGAGTGGCTCAAGAACTCCGCCGATGCCTACGCACGCGAGCCTGCCCCGGAAGCCAAACGTGTCATTGTTGTCATCTTCAACTTCGGTCGAAGAGACCCATCGCCCTCAATTTCCTGTTTGGATTTCTCCGGGATGAGCTGTGACATGATCGAGAAGGACTTCAGAGTCTGGGCGGACCCGGAATCCGCACGACGCAGTGGACCGAAGGGTAACATCCAAGGCGGACATGGGAACGGCGGTAAGTGCTACATGACACAGATGTTCGAACACTATGCTGTGATCCAGAGTGTAAAGGAGAACCGACGCAACTGCTATGGTGTTACCGCAGGTTCTGTTAGATTCGGATACGTCCCCGACCGCGAGACCGGTCGCAACATAACGATCGCGAGTCTGCCCGCGGAGCTTGATTTGGTCCTTTCTCCGCTGGGCTGCTCCCTGAGGACTCTCCCCAAACCAGCGCTAGACGCGCTGGGGCTGGCGGACGGCTTCACTCTCATCCGTGGAGTGGCACCGAAGGGATATGAAGGCCGGATTCCGACTGAACAGCTCATTGAGACTCTGCGAAATCACCCACAGATGATAAGGACTCTTCAGCTGTGCAAGGTATTCGCTGTCGTGAATGGAGTAGTGGTCGAAGGTGGCCGGCCGCTATCCTTGCCGGATATTCCGCCGCTCCCCGGCGCAGAGGCACCCCGCGTGATAGCCATCCCCGAGATGCTCAAGGAGGAATTGTCTGGAACGCGAGTCTCCACGACTAGCGGCGGTCAGCTCCATCAAGGCAGACTGGTCCTTCGCACGTCAGAAAAGAGCATGCGCTGGAGTAAGAAAGGGAGACACTCGATTATCTACGAGGCGCAGTCGGGGTTCATCGGGTACGTGAGTGTCCCGGAGCTGGACATCCAGTCGTCCTACCGGGATCATATCTATGGCGAGTGCGTGCTCGAGGCGCTGGAGTCCTTTAAGCAGAATGATCGTGCACGGCTGGCCGACAGCCCCCTCAGCCGCGCCGTTGAGCGGTTCGTCTCTGAGCAAATACAAGCGTACGCGAAGGAATTCGAAGCGCGGGATCGAAGGCGTTACGATCAGGAGGAGAAATCGGCGCTCAGCAAGATGAATGAGGCTCTGGACCGCTGGAAGAATCGACTCCTCAATGAACTGCTAAGAGGACATTGGGGACCAGGAGACGGAGGGCCTCCCCCGCCTCCACCACCGCTCCCATCCGGAGCACCGGCCAGGATTGAGGTCAGCCTATCCCATCAGATGGCTGGCCTTGGTGTGGCGCTGAGGCCCACGATACGGTTCTTTGACAGAAACGGCGTGCGAATCCGACCCGTTCCATTCAGATGGGTGAGCGATGACACGAATGTGGCAATGGTCGATGAGGATCTGATGATCATTAACACATTCTCATATGGCGCGACCTCGATCTACGCCGAGATACTGAATAGCCGTTTGTGCTCCAACAAGGTCCCGCTGGAGGTAGTGCGCATCATCGGAGTACAGATTGTGCCCGAAGCCGTTGAAATCCCGGCAGGCAGCCGCCAGAAACTGGAGGCGGTTTGTCGGCTCGCGAACGGGCAGGAGACATCGTCGGTCCATTTGGTATGGACAGAGAATAACCCCAATGTGGCACGGGTCAGTTCATCAGGCCTCGTTTACGGTTTCGCCACGGGGGAAACCGAAGTGGTCGCGGGGGACGATTCGTGCACGGCCCTGAATCCCGCAGTCGTTCGCGTTATCCCTGGACGGGGGAAGGGACCGGGCGACCAACAAGGGGAGGGCTATCCCACGGTCAAGATCTCCGAGGTTGATCCCGATCCCGACACAGCCGAGCCTGTCGTCTTTAGTCACGATGACCCGCCCGTTTGGCAGAGACCGCAAGATGTCGATCGGAATATCTGGTGGATAAACAGTGCTGCACCCTTTGCCCGAATGTACTTGGACCAAGGTCGGGGCTACGGGTATGACTCACGGGAGTGGCGTATTTATCACTTGGAACGGTACATCGACATTATGATTCAAATCGCCCTGACGCAGAGCCCCACTGAGAAGGAGTCGCTTTCCGTTGAAGACTGGATCCTTAGGTGGGGAGAACAAGCGTCGGAAATCCAAGCCACTGCAGCGTCCGCCTTAGTGGACTTCATCGCTACCGGAGCACTTCCCGGAGAATAGGGCGAATGGCTATCAGATCAGGCCTGAGCGTCACTGACAAGCTCGTCTTGGCGGCCTCCGACTTGGAGAGGACAACGGGGCGCCCCTTCTCCGCAGAAGACCTTGTCGTTGCGGCTTGGCGCATGTTCCCCGACACATTCGGGCTGGCAGGCTACACAGCCGACAACGGGACTCTAAGCTATCCGGATTCGAACCGGGTGTTTGCGGAGATCATGGGCTCCAAGCCCATCCGCAAACGAGGATTCCTCACAAAGGTCGGCAGCAAGATGTATCAACTCACCGAATCTGGACAGATGCACGGCCGCCTGCTGCAAGGAGGTTCCGCAGTCGAGGGAGCACAGAAGGCTGGTCTATCACGGTCCCTCCAGCACGAGCTTCTGAGACTTCTTAACACTAAGGTCGTCCTGAAGTACAGGTCGGGGCGACGGGAAGAGATCACCTTCCATGATGCTTGCACGTATTGGGGCATCTCCCCTCGAACCTCGGCGATTGACTACAACGGTCGCATGGAGAACTTCAGAGGGATTGTTGACTCGGTTAGGGCAGCTCTCCAAGGTAGGGAGATGACCATTAAACATGGTGGTGCTACAATCAGTCTTACTGACGTCGACCAGCTCGTGGAAGCACACGAGTATCTTCTCGAGCGCTTTCACCACGAGATCGAGTTCATCTTAAGGCGCACTGACGAGAGACTCTAATGGAACCAATCTACCGCACGAAGCTCGGGAAGGCATATTGTACAGACTGCCTCACCTTCCTGCAAGGGATGCCTCGCAATTCGGTCGATCTGGTGATTACTTCGCCTCCGTTTGCGTTACGACGGAAGAAATCGTATGGAAACGTCTCTGCTGAGAATTACTGCGAGTGGTTTCTGCCGATTGCCCAAGAGATCTTCCGCGTACTCAAGAGGACCGGGAGCTTCGTGCTGGACATCGGCGGGTCCTGGAATAAGGGCGAAGCGACTCGCACCTTGTACCATTTTGATTTGTTGCTCCGACTCTGCGCTCCCCAGGGACCGTTTCGACTGGCTCAAGAGTTTTTCTGGTATAATCCAGCAAAAATGCCCGCGCCAGCTCAGTGGGTGAACATCGAGAGAACCAGAGTGAAGGACGCGGTGAACCCGATCTGGTGGATGTCGAAGACAACGACTCCCAAAGCCTCCAACCGCCGAGTACTGAAGCCGTACTCGAAGAGCATGGAGGACCTGTTGTCGAGGGGTTATAACGAGGGGCCAAGGCCGTCTGGACACGTAGTTTCTGGGAAATGGGGAAGGCGCCAGAATGGGGCGATCCCTTCAAACCTGATCGTCGCTGCGAATACAAAGAGTCATGATCCATACATTACTGCCTGCAAGGAGTTTGGTCTGGAAGTGCACCCGGCACGGTTTGTCAGAGCGGTCCCCGATTTCTTTGTGAGATTCCTTACCCTTCCGGGGGACCTGGTGCTCGATCCCTTCGCCGGAAGTAACGTCGTGGGCGAAGTCGCCGAATCTCTGGGGCGTGGGTGGTTGAGCGTTGAGGTCCGGGAGGAGTACGTCGCTGGATCTGCGTTTCGTTTCAACGGCACTCGCGCATTGCCACACACTCGCCCGCGTCGTACCCGGTTCACACGCTCGTGACTGGCCGATCATCGCTTGGTGAGGGTGGAAGGGATCGAACCTTCGACCACCTGCTTAAAAGGCAGATGCTCTACCACTGAGCTACACCCCCAGCCCCGCCGGATTATATTCCGCCACCCGGAGTGAGTCAAAGGCATTGTACGGGCCCGCCGTGACCGCCGCGCGGACGCCTTGACAACGCGTGCATCCGTCCGGTTCCTTGCGCGCGGGTCGAATCTTCTGGTCGCGACGGAAAGGACCATATGATGGAATACGATATCTGTGTGATCGGGGCGGGGCCGGGGGGATATGTCGCCGCCATCCGCGCCGCCCAACTGGGTCAGAAAACCGCGGTGATCGAACGCGCCAAGGCGGGGGGCATCTGCACGTCGTGGGGGTGCATCCCCTCCAAGACGCTCCTGCACGCCGCCGGACTTGTGACCAGCGCCAAACACGCCAGGGAATTCGGCATCGACTTCGGCGAACCGAAAATCGATCTGGCCAAGCTGCGCGGCAAGAAGGACCGCGTGGTCGACCGTCTGGTCAAAGGCGTCGAGTTCCTGCTCAAGAAGAACGGCGTGGAGTGGTTGCAAGGCGAGGCGCGATTCGTGGGGCCGCAGGAGCTGGTGGTCACCCATCCAGACGGGAAGTCCAATACCATCCGGGCGAAGAAGGTCATTATTGCCACCGGGGCGCGGCCGATTGAGCTGCCGCATCTGAAGCCGGATGGGAAGACGATCATCACCTATGTCGAGGCGCTGGAGATCGACGGGCCGCCGAAGGACTTTGTGGTGATCGGCGGCGGCGCCATCGGCTTGGAGATGGCGGAGGTGTATGCCACCTTCGGGTCGAAGGTCACGGTCGTGGAGATGATGCCGACATTGCTGCCCGGTTTCGACGCCGACCTCTGCAAGGCGGCGGCGGACAATCTGCGCAAATCGGGCGCGAATGTGATCACCGGCGCCAAGGTGTCAGCCGCATCGCAGGGCAAGGATGGACGTTGGACGCTCACGGTCGAGAAGGCCGATGGCGCCAAGGGCGATCCGCTCGTGCCCGACAAGGTGCTGGTCGCAGTCGGTCTGAAGCCGAATTCCGATGGCCTGGTCCTCGAGGCGGCGGGGGTCAAGACCGATCCGCGCGGCTACATCATCGTCGACGAGCAGATGCGGACAAACGTCCCGAACATCTTCGCCATCGGCGATGTGGTCGGCAAGAAACTGTTGGCGCACAAGGCATCGCGTGAGGCGCATGTCGCCGCCGAAGTGGCCGCCGGGCATCATGCGACAATGGACTATCGCGCCGTCCCCGGCACGGTCTTCCTGCATCCGGAAATCGCCACGGTCGGTCTGTCCGAGGAGGCTGCCAGACAGGCCGGGCATGAAGTCGCCATCGGCCGATTCCCCTTCGCCGCGCTGGGACGCGCGGTGGCCACCGGCGCAATGGAGGGCTTGGTGAAGATAGTGGTCGACAAGGCCACCGATCAGATTCTCGGCGTGCACATCGTCGCCCCGACCGCAGGCGACATGATCGGCGAGGCGGCGCTGGCCCTTGAGTTTGAGGCCACCGCCGAGGATTGGGCCTCGGTCATCCACGTGCACCCGACCTTCTCCGAGGCCCTGATGGAATCCGCCGCCGCCGCCCGCGGCGAGGCGGTGCATATTGCGCAGTGACGATGTTGAGCCGATCTTGATCGTTCAGGAGGGCAGACATTCTTGTCTGCCCAGGACAGACATGGCGAACCCGCGCCACAAAGGACACCATATGACGCCCGCTTTGGTGGGCAAACCAGTGGGGACGAGTCCAAGGCCCAAACTCCCCAATTGGGAAGTCGCTGTCTTCGTGGTACACCTCCTAGGAGGGGGGCTCCGCAAGGTCCCCACCGAAGACATCGCGTTGAAGTGCTACGAATTGGCGCCTGATTCATTCTCTTGGGTCAGATACCCGCAATACCCCGACAAGGATGTCGTGCGTTCTGCACTTGTCGACGCACGGAAGAAGAAGAATGGCATCCTGCTTCAAGGGCGGACCGGGAGAGGTAAGGGGCAATCACATAGGACGAACTCCGAGCCGGCATTGGATGGTTGGGCTCTTACTGAGGCGGGAGCGAAATGGGCGCAGGTGAACGAAATCCGGCTGACAACAGAACTGAGATACCATGAAGCAAGTAGCCATCGACAAGACCGACTCCAGAGGCTTACACGCCTTCGCGAGCATAGACTCTTCCGAAGTTATTCTGAGCAACTTGAGACGTTCAGCCCATCGCTGGGAGACCTCGCGGAGTTCTTCCGCTGCCGGGTGGATGCAGACCAGAAGACGTGGGAGAAGAGGTTACAGGCGGCAACGAACCTGGCCCAGTCGGCAAGTGATGAAGGCATGCTTGCATTCCTGAGACGGTGCAGAGTTGCGCTCGAAGCACAAGTTGAATGGCGTGGTGTCCCGAAGGTGTAGCCATGGCACAAGAGACGGGTGAGCCGCTTGATCTAAGTAATCCGCGCTACTGGCGGCAGAACGCCCAGATGGCTATTCGCGATATATACGATGCACTCGTTGAGATCGTCACGAACGCCGACGACCGCTACGTCTTTCTCAAGAGAAGAAGTGGGCGGATAGAGCTTGAAGTCGAGAGAAGAAGAAAGGGGACGCCAAATCTCATCAGAGTACGGGACTTCGCCGATGGGATGACACTGGAGGTAATGCGGACAAAGCTGAGGCGAGTCGGTGATCGCGTGAGCGGAATGGAGAAGGGAGAGAGGGTTCGAGGCACAAACTCGCGTGGTGCCAAGGACGTGGCTTGGCTGGGGGGAGTGGCATTCGAGTCGATTGCGGGTGACGGGATGTACCACAAGTGCGAAATCACTCCGCAGGGGCGCTTCATCCCTGATTCGACGTGCCCATGTGACCCTGACCCACATCGGGCGCGTCTGAAAATCGTCGACGGGACTGGAACAGTTGTAACGGTCCAGGTTGATTCTGAAGTCGTACGGGTTCCCCAACATGATACTCTTCGAGAGGATTTCAGTCGGCTGGTGGCCCTCCGCGACATTCTCAGCTCACCGGACCGGGAGATCGTTCTGTACGATAGCAACAACCCTGGCCGGAGCCATACCATCCGGGCGCCTATGGCCGAGGGCGCAGACAGGGTGAATGAACGATTCAAAGTGCCTGGCCACGGCGACGTCGAAGCCAAGCTCGTCATAAGGCGCGCCAAAGAACGCTTGGAGGATCAGCGCCCGAGATTCCGGCTCGGGGGGATCTTGGTCAAATCCAAGCATGCTATCCATGAAGCGACCCTATTCGCGCCCGATCTCGAGAGCGATCCGTACGCGAAGTGGTTCTACGGGCGGCTCACTTGCGAGCACATAGACGATTTGTGGAATGAGTATGACGACAGATTCGAAAAGGGATTGCCCCCCACGGAGGACAATCCGCGGCCCATTCTGGACCCGTTGCGCAAGGAGGGCTTGTCACGAGAGCACCCCTTTGTGGAAGCGCTATTTAGGGAGGCCCTGAAGCGGCTCAGGCCCCTCGTGGAAGCAGAACGGAAGCAGGCGGAGAGCCAAAGAGCGAGCATCGAGAGTGACGACACCCGCCGCCGGCTCCGCGCTCTTGAAAAAGCCGCAGCCAAGTTCATGAGTGAAAACCGCGAGGTTGACGAGATTGCGCGCGACGCTGACGACACACTGCCCGACAGTAGTTTCCAGAAGAGGGGATTCAGCCTCAACCCACCGTTCGCGCGTGTTCTGGTCGGCCGTAGTGTGCGTTTTTGGCTCAATGTGAGGCAGGACGCATTCCCTGAGCTTGCGCCGGGGGATACGGTGGAGATCGCATCCGCCACAGACGAGGTACGAGTAAGCAGGCCCTTCGTCGCACTGGAGTGCCATCCGAGACGGGAGGGAGTTCTCAGATGTGTTTGGACCGTTAAGGGCGAGCGCCCGTCGAACGCAACCGGAATCAAAGTGCGGGTTGGGAAGATCGTTGCGGACAGCACCATAGAGGTGCTGGAAAGCGAGAAGGATCTGTATCGCGACATCACGCGATTCTGCTTCAGTCGGAAGAGATACTCTGTTCAGGTCGATTCAAGGAGAACAGTCGTGCTCTATGCCCCCATCCCAGGAGTAGTCTCAAGGCCAACTTCGTTCGAAATCACATGCACGGACAAGGGTTTCAAGCTCGAAGGTGATCCCTGTCTGGTACCGAGGCCCAATGTCGGCATCGCCGAATGCCGCCTCAGGGTGTCTGCCAGCCAGGCCGGTCGTATCGCACAATTGAGGGCTGCGTTCGAGGCCCACACATGCGAGGCAGAGCTGGTTTCGGTGGACCCTCTCGGAGCGACGATTGAAATAGTGCTCGATCCGGGGGATTATGGGAATCAGAGGTCGTTTTGGCGCGGGAACGAGCTACACATCGCAACAAGACACCCGTCGGTGCGCCGCTATCTTGGGCCAGGACCGAAGTACCCCGGCCAAGAAGAGGTTTACTTTCGGGTACTGCTTGCCGAGATAGTTGCAGATGCGGTCTGTGCTCGCCTGCTTGGAAGGAATGAGACCATCCGCCCCGAGGAGTACACCGACTCTGATTGGGACGCCTACTACGCGGAATATACAGCGATGATGACGCGGTTCCTCCCCATTGCGCACGAGACCCAGGTCAAGATGTGAGCGGTGTAAGTCATCCGGTTCTTTCCACTGCCGCGCACGCGGCAAGCAATCTCAAGGGTGATGCCTCGGTCTCCCACACTGCCTGATCCGGCTCAATCGCAGAAACGCACCGTCCTCCTCGTCGCCACGCTGGCGGCGTTTGTGACGCCGTTCATGGGGTCGTCGATCAATGTGGCGCTGCCGTCGATTGGGAAGGAGTTCGCGCTCGATGCCATCACGCTCAGTTGGGTGTCGACGTCGTATTTGTTGACCGCGGCGATGTTCCTGGTGCCGTTCGGCAAGCTGGCGGACATCCATGGGCGGCGGCGGGTCTTCACTTACGGCGTCGCCACATATTCGCTGGCATCGCTGCTGTCGGCGTTGGCCCGATCGGATGCAATGCTGATCGGCGCGCGCATCGTGCAGGGAATCGGCGGCGCGATGCTCTTCGGGACCGGCATGGCGATTGTGACCTCGGTCTTCCCGGTCGGCGAACGCGGCAAGGCGCTGGGGATCAATGTCGCGGCCGTCTACCTGGGATTGTCATTGGGTCCGTTCGCCGGCGGCATCCTCACACAGCATCTCGGCTGGCGCAGCATCTTCTGGGTCAACACGCTCCTCGGAGCGGTGCTCGTCGTCCTCACGATGTGGGGACTCAAAGGCGAATGGGCCGAAGCCAAAGGCGAGAAGCTCGACTGGACCGGGTCGGTGATCTATGGCCTGACGTTGGTGGCGATCATGTATGGCCTGTCGCTCCTCCCGCTGTGGAGCGGGGCGGTCTTCATCGTCGTCGGCGTGCTGGCGGCGGTCGCCTTCGTATGGTGGGAGCTGCGCGCGAGACATCCGGTCCTGAACATGTCGCTGTTTCGCGGCAACATCGTCTTCGGCTTTTCCAATCTGGCGGCGCTGATCAACTACAGCGCGACTTTTGCCGTCGGCTTCTTCCTGAGTCTCTATCTGCAATACATCAAGGGGTACACGCCCGAAAGCGCCGGAACGATTCTGGTCTCGCAGCCGATCGTGATGGCGATCCTCTCCCCTTATGCCGGACGGCTGTCCGACCGCGTGGAGTCGCGCATCGTCGCCTCAGCCGGGATGGCGATCACAGTCGTGGGGCTCGTGCTCTTGGTCTTCCTCGGTCCGCAGACGCCAGTGCCGTACATCGTGACCGCGTTGATGGTTCTGGGGCTCGGCTTTGCCCTCTTCTCATCGCCCAACTCCAATGCCGTCATGAGCGCGGTGGAGAAGCGCTACTACGGCGTCGCGTCTGCGACATTGGGGACAATGCGTCTGGTGGGCCAGATGCTCAGCATGGGCGTCGCCATGCTGATCTTCTCGATCTTCGTGGGCAAGGTGGAGATCACCCCCGAGTACTACGGTCCCTTCCTGCACAGCATCAAGGTCGCCTATGGCGTTTTCGCGGCGTGGTGTTTCGTCGGGGTCTTCGTTTCGCTGGCGCGGGGGAACGTGCGGGGGACGCCCAACGCGTCAGGAGCGCGGTTCGACCTTGCTCACCGCAAGCAGGGCTCCTGACCTACGGAATCGACTGGAAGTTGAAGGTCCCGGCCGAAGAGGGAGCCCCCCTGTCCTCGATGTCTGTCGCGATTAACGGCGGGCAGAGCCCGCCCTACATTGTGGGGTAGGGGCACGGCGTGCCGTGCCCACCTGGACCCGCCCTACTTGGCGCCGCGCAGAAACCCCTCCGGCACATTCTCCAACATCGTGCTGACGATCAGGGCGGTGTTGCGGCCGCAGTCTCTCACTAGTCCCGGCAACATCTTCTGGATGACCGGGTCATCAGACTGATCGACCGGCGGCGCGCAGGCACGCAGGACGATGATCGGCAACCCGGCCGAGCGGGCCGTCTGCACCAAGGCGGCCGATTCGGTGTCGGAGATCTCCGCCCCCAACTGTTTGCGCAACTGCTCTCGCCGTGCCTTCGAGGTGACAACCGCGTTCCCGGAGAGGCCTACCCCCCCCAAGTGGAGTTCCGGCATACGGCGGTCGATGGTACGCATGCGGAAGGCCACGGTCTCGGCCGCGCGGCGCAACATGCGAGCCAACGCGGTGTCGACGGGCAGATCGAAGTGCCGCTCAAAGCCGACCGAATCTGTCCGTCCGATCGGAATCGAATCGGGCAAGAGCCCTTCGGCCCCCCAGCGGCCAAAGTCGAAGTTGACCCAGCGGTTGGGGATGACCAGATCGCCGGGCTGGTGGACGGGATTGACCGGTGTGCACAAGCCGGTCACGATGATGGCCACCGGGTCGTAGTGGTCGATCAGATGCTGGGCCGTGGCGACCGCGTTGGCGATGCCGGTCCCCGTCGTCGCAACGATGATCGGCTCGACGATCCACCCTCCCGAAATCGAACGCCCCTGCCACACTGTGTCCTTCTGCATCGAGCCGATCTTTCTCAGTTCGAGCGCATCGGCGGGATTGGCACACAACACCAGCCAGGGACGCGGCGGTTTGGCCGGCGCCGGAGATTGCACCGTTTGCTGGGGTGGCGGCGCCTCGGAACGGCACCCGGAAATGACCATGATCAGCAGGATCAGTGACAGAAAGACCGGGGCGTGGCGAATGTGTCG
The DNA here is from genome assembly GCA_040752595.1 of Candidatus Zixiibacteriota bacterium. Classification (NCBI taxonomy): domain Bacteria; kingdom Pseudomonadati; phylum Candidatus Zixiibacteriota; species Candidatus Zixiibacteriota bacterium. The sequence continues at coordinate 47,455 of JBFMGX010000032.1, read as the reverse complement.
CGGACAGATTGGCTTCATCGGCATTCTCTGCGTATCAGTGTTGGCTGGATTCCGGACCCCCTGCGGCGGCGTTTGATTTTCGCGCCGCCACCGGGTAAATTGGCACTCCGGTTTCCGACCGGGACTTGGAGTCAGACCAGCGTGCGGGTACCCGCCCCGGGGTGGGGTGCTCACGCTAAGGAGCAGACGATGAACGGGGAAGACAAACGCAAATTTCCCGGCGGCCCAGCGGGGACCGACGAGGACAAGCGGAAGATCAAAATCGGCCTGGCCGAGATGCTCAAGGGCGGCGTCATCATGGATGTCACCACCGCCGAGCAGGCGCGCATCGCCGAGGACGCCGGGGCGGTGGCGGTGATGGCCTTGGAACGGGTCCCCGCCGATATCCGCGCCCAAGGCGGTGTGGCGCGCATGGCCGACCCGGCCCGAATCACCGCGATCAAGAAAGCGGTGTCGATCCCGGTGATGGCCAAATGCCGGATCGGGCATTTCGCCGAGGCGCAGATTCTGCAGGCCCTCGAAGTGGATTTCATCGACGAATCAGAGGTGTTGACCCCGGCCGATGAGGCCCACCACATTGACAAGGACCTATTCCGCATTCCCGTCGTGTGCGGCTGTCGCGACCTCGGCGAGGCGCTGCGGCGCATCGGCGAGGGCGCCGCGATGCTGCGTACCAAGGGCGAAGCGGGAACCGGGAACATCGTCGAAGCGGTTCGTCATATGCGCGCCGTGCAGGGCGGGATTCGCCGACTGACCGTGCTCCCACGCGAAGAACTGATGACCGAGGCCAAGAACCTCGGCGCACCGTATGATCTCGTGCTCTGGGTGGCCGAGCATGGCAAGCTGCCGGTGCCGAATTTTGCCGCCGGCGGCATCGCCACCCCCGCCGATGCCTCACTCATGATGCAACTGGGCGCCGAATCGGTCTTTGTCGGCTCGGGGATTTTCAAGTCGGAGGATCCGGCGGTGCGCGCCCGGGCGATCGTGATCGCCACCACGCACTACAACGACCCGCTGCGCCTCGCCGAGGTGTCGAAGGGACTGGGCGAGCCGATGCGCGGGCTGGAGATCAGCTCGATCCCGGTGGAACAATTGCTTCAGGTGCGGTAGGCACGCCATTGTCATCCCGAACGAAGTGAGGAATCCGCTGTTTGTCTTCCTGCCCGCGGCGATGGGAAAAGCAGATCCCTCCTTTCGCACCGCCCACTGGGCGGTGCTTCACTCGGGATGACAGTGGTTAGGTCCTTCTCCAATGACAAGGGAACGACGCCAACCCCCCATTGTCATCCCGAACGAAGTGAGGGATCTGCTGTTGCTGTTGTCTCTTTCCGCCTACCCGGAGTGATTCGAGCGCGTCGGAATGCACCCCGGTGAATGATGCAATGAACCGCCCCTTGACCGTCGGCCTTCTGGCCATCCAAGGCGACTTCGACCTCCATCGACGGGCGGTCGAACCGCTGGGTCATCGGAGTATGCCGGTGCGCACAGCAAGCGACTTGAACGGGATCGACGCGCTGATCATGCCCGGCGGCGAATCGACCACGATGCGCAAGCTGATGCTACTGGACGGACTGTTCGATGCGATCCTGGAGTTTGCGCGATCTTATCCGATCATGGGGACCTGCGCCGGGCTGATCCTGCTGGGCCGGCGGATTGTCGATGCTCCCGATGAACCGACCCTGAAGTTGATCGATTGCGATGTGGACCGGAACGCCTACGGCAGCCAGTATCATTCCTTTCGCCAGACGGGACACGTCCATCTCGAAAACGGCGCTCGTCCTCTGGAGATGGTGTTCATCCGGGCGCCGCGCCTGGTGCGCGTCGGCGACGGAGTACAGATCCTTGGGTGGTTGGAGGACGAACCGACCATGGTACGGCAGGGGAACATCCTGGCCATGACCTTTCACCCGGAGTTGGCCGGTGACCCGTCGGTGCATCGGTTCTTCCTGACCGAAATGGCGGAGCGCGCGTCGCAAACGGTCCATTGACACAGACTTGCAAGACCACCCGGAGCGAACTCGGACGGGCCCAAAGAACAGTCGCGGAAATCCGACTTATTCCGTACAGTATTTGCGATGGTCGAGCATCCAGCCCCAGAGACCGCGCGACATGCCGGTCCCAAACCGCCGTGGCTGAAGACCAAGGCGACCTTCACCCCCAACTATCTGAAGGTGAAAGGCGCCCTGCGCGCTAATGCCCTGCATTCGGTCTGCGAGGAGGCCAACTGCCCCAACATCCGCGAGTGCTTTTCTCACGGGACGGCGACCTTCATGATTCTGGGGAATGTCTGCACGCGGGGGTGCCGTTTCTGCGATGTGATCAAGGGGAAACCGCTGGGGTATGACACCGATGAGCCGCGTCGGCTGGCCGAAGGTGTCGCCCATCTCGGGCTCAAGCAAGTGGTGATCACCTCCGTGAACCGTGATGATCTTCCCGACGGCGGCGCCTGGGTCTTTGCCGAGACAATCCGACTGCTGCGCGAGCGCGATCCCCACGTCAACATCGAGGTGTTGATTCCGGACTTCGACGGCAACTTCGCGGCTTTGGAAACGGTATTGGCTGCGGCTCCGGATGTCCTCAATCACAATGTTGAGACGGTGCCGCGCCTGTACCGGCGCGTGCGTCCCAAGGCCGAGTTTGACCGGTCGCTGGAAATCCTCCGTCGCTCGTTCGCGCATCCCAACCATCCGATCGTGAAATCGGGACTGATGGTCGGCGTCGGCGAAACAGTGACTGAACTGCACGACTGCATGAGCCAGATCGCGGCCACCGGATGCCAGATTCTCACCATCGGCCAATATCTTTCACCTTCAGCGAACCATTTGCCGATCGAGCGGTACTACACGCCCGACGAGTTCGCGGACTTGGCGCGGGTCGGCCAAAAGATGGGCTTTGCCCATGTCGAATCGGGGCCTCTGGTGCGTTCGTCCTATCACGCCTTCGAGCAAGTGGCGAAGTTGGAGCGGACCACGACCGGAGTCAGGCGTGGCGACACGCCTGTGTAGGGGCATGGCGTGTCGCAAATCCCGAGCGGCGCCGAGGGGCCGTGCCCGCTTTGATGGGATGTGATGGCAGACGACGCAGCGCACATGGCGATGAGGGATTCTCAGGGTGATGGCCATTCCCTTGCCTGGGGGGTTCTTCCGCGTCACGCCACGCGCCGGGTGATGGTCGGTGGAGTCGCCATCGGGGGCGATGCCCCGGTGGCGGTGCAGTCGATGTGCGACACCGACACCCGTGATGTGGGCGCGACCGTGGCGCAAATCCACGCGATGGAACAGGCGGGGTGCGAGATCGTCCGCGTGGCTGTCCCCGACACCGAAGCGGCTTTCGCCCTCGCCCAAATCCGCCCACAGATCAACATCCCGCTGGTCGCCGACATCCACTTCGATTGGCGGCTGGCGATCCTATCGGCGAAACACGGCGCCGACAAGCTGCGGATCAATCCGGGGAACATCGGCGGCAGACAGAAGATCGCCGAAGTGGTGGCCTGCGCGAAAGATCACGGCCTGCCGATCCGCGTCGGCGTCAACCAGGGCTCGATTGAGAAAGACCTCTTGGATAAATACGGCGGCAACAACCCCGACTCGCTGGTCGAATCGGCGCTGCGCAATGCCGCGATTCTCGACGATCTGGGATTCCACAACATCATCCTCTCGCTCAAATCGTCGAGCGCCGGTGAGACGATCGCCGCCTACCGCTCGGTGTCGCAGCAGTGCGACTACCCCCTGCACCTGGGCGTAACCGAGGCCGGGCCGGTCAAGAGCGGCTCGCTGAAATCGGCGGTCGCCATGGGTACGCTGTTGGCCGAAGGGATCGGTGACACGATTCGCGTCTCGCTCACCGGCCCCAAGAACGAAGAAATGGAAGCGTGCTGGGGCATCCTGCAGGCGCTGGGATTGCGGCGCCGCGGCCCTGAGCTGGTCTCCTGTCCGTCGTGCGGACGCATCGAGGTCGACCTGCTCTCACTGGTCGACGAGGTGCAGGAAACACTCAAACAGGTCAAAACGCCGCTCAAAGTGGCGGTGATGGGGTGTGTCGTCAACGGTCCCGGCGAGGCGCGCGATGCCGACTGGGGGATCTTCGGCGGCAAGGGTGTCTACCTGCTCACGCGCAAAGGCGAAATCGTCGAGCGCCACACCGATCGCGACAGCGCCAAGGCGGCATTGACCCGCGCACTTCTGTCAGAGGGAGAAAGCTAATCTCTCCCTCCGGCTTGCCCCGAGCCGAGTCGAGGGGGAGAGGTCGATCCGCCGCCGGCGGATCGGGTGAGGGTGCTCTTCTCATGCGTCCGTCCCCATTAGACGACTTCAGAGTAGAAAGCCCTGAAGGGGCGACAGATGTTAGCCCACGGCATGAGCCGTGGGACGGTCATGAACCAATCGGAGAATCCCACCCTTCGGGTGGGGCACCAGAGCACGGTTGAAGGCGGGAGCAACGGATGGAACTGCTCGGTAGATCGCTGATCATCCTGGCGACGGCAGCAACGATTGCCACGTTACTCTTCTATCTGCGCGGCGACCGCGCTTCGAAACAAGCCCGCTGGGCCTTCCGTGTCGCGGCCGGGTCGTTGGTGGCTGCTTTGGCCCTGCTCTTGGTGCTCATTCTCACGCACCGCTATGAATTCGAGTATGTACGCAACTACTCCTCCTCGGACCTGCCGCTCTACTATCTGATCTCCTGCCTGTGGGGCGGGCAGGAAGGGACGCTTCTGCTTTGGATCTTCTATGTCGGTCTGCTGGGGCTGATCTTGATGCGGATGGCCCGGCGGCTGGAACGATGGGCCATGGCGGTCGTGAGTCTGTTTGTCCTCTCCGTGCTGGTGATCCTGCTGAAGCGCAGTCCCTTTGCGGCGACGCCGACCGGGCCGCCCGACGGCGCCGGTCTCAATCCGCTGTTGCAGGACTTCTGGATGACGATTCATCCGCCGGTGATGTTCCTGGGTTTCGCGCTGGCGCTCTTTCCCTTCGCCATCGCCGTCGCCGGCTGGATTCAGGGTGAATACAAGACCTGGGCGCCGAAGGCGTGGGTCTGGCTGATCGCCACCTGGTGCGTTTTGGGCACTGCCCTGGTCATGGGCGGATACTGGGCCTACAAAGTCCTCGGATGGGGCGGATACTGGGGTTGGGACCCGGTGGAGAACTCCTCGCTGATCCCATGGCTTCTTGCCTCCGGCGGGCTCCATTCGTTGGTGATGTTGCGCAAGAAGAACGCTCTCGGACGCTCGGCCTATTTGTTCTCCATTCTACCGTTCATCGCCGTTCTGTTCGGCTCCTTCCTGACACGCTCCGGTGTTCTGGGCGACTTCTCGGTACACTCCTTTCTCGACTTGGGGATCAACTCCTATCTGGTCGCCTCCCTTGTGGTCTTCACCGCCATCGGCGTCGGCGTTCTCGTGTGGCGGTCCCGCCGTGTCCGTTCCACCGTCGCCTATGGCGCGCTGCCGACGGTCGACTTCTTTATTTCCACCGGGGTGCTCTCGTTTCTGATCGCCGGCGCGTTGGTCGCCATCGGCATGTCGTCGCCGTTGTGGACCCGGCTGTTCGGACCCCCGTCCAATGTGACACTGCGTTACTACTTTCTGGCAACGACGCCCGTGGCGCTCATTCTTCTATTTGCTCTTTCCATCTTCCCGTTCGTACGTTGGATCAAGCCCGTCAAACCGTTCTTCACACGACCGGCCATGATTGTGTTTTCGCTGGCGATGCTGGCTGGAGTCGTCGCGATCCTGGCAGACGTTCTGGAGCCACTGTACATCATCCTGATCATGCTCGGCACGTCGGCGGTCGCCGCCAACTCATGGCTGATCATCTCCGGTGTGCGGAAGAAGCATCGCCTCCCCGGCGCTTATGTCGCCCATGTCGGGCTGGCACTCCTGCTGGTGGGTGCGGCCATCTCATCCGCCTATGAACACAAAGCGCAGGTGGCACTGCCGCTGGGTGAAGCCGTCGATAAGTTCGGCTGGGTGTTCACCTATCAGGGGAAGGACGCGGATGCCCCCGAAGGGAGGACACCGTTCCATGTCCTCGTGGAACGACCCGGCTCGCAGGAGGCCTTCATCGCCTCGCCGCGGCAGTTCGAGCTTCCCTACGGCAAGGGGACCATGCGAAAACCGGCGGTGAAGAAATTCTGGAACAAGGATCTCTACATCTCGCCGATCGATGAGACCGGCGGCAGCAGCGGGCAGGTCGCGACGCTGGTACGCGGCCAGACCATCGCACTCGGCGGATTCAACGCCACCCTTCTCGGGTTCGACATGGTCGGCCACGGCGAAGGCGGCATCGGCCGTGTCGACTGTCTCATCGAAATCCAAGGCGAGATGCTGATGGACACCGTCCGCCCCGCGCTGGCCGGCGTGACCCAGAGACTGACGGAAATCCCCGCGACGTTCGGCGACGGACGCTACACGCTCGCCGTCGAGAAAATGGACGCCTCAACCGGCGCCGTGCAGGTGCGCTTCAGCGATCGCGATGATCCCACCGCCGCCCAACCCGTATTCCATGTTGAGATTTCGGAAAAGCCCCTGATCAACCTCTTCTGGATGGGCACCACGATCATGGTCTTCGGCGGGCTTGTCGTCCTGCGTAAGCGGGTGAAGCAGGCGGCGGAGCCATCGGAGACGCCCATCGCCACGCCGCCTGTACGCGCGACCGCGGTCACCAATTCCTGAGTCCTTAGTAGTAGCGTGGGCTCCGCCCACCATCTTGCTTCCCGCACCCGATCCGACCTCCGGTCGGATCGACCTCTCCCCCTCGACTTCGCTCGGGGCATGCCGGAGGGAGAGGTTATCAATCTCCCCGTCTGTCTTCGGGAGGGCGAGCCGCCGCGGCGGACCGCCGCGCCGCAGTGCTCCAACAATGGCAGAAGGCGGCTCAACCCTCACGCTTCGCTCAGGGTAAACAGGAGCGTCGCCCTCCGGTGCGCACCGTGTCACTCCCACACGCCGGGAATCGCCGTGCCGCAGTCGGGGCATCGACCTGAGCGTAGGCGGTTGGCGAGGATCTGAAACCCCAGCCGGTGGATCAGGCGGGTGCGGCACTGCGGGCAGAAGGTCGACTCGCCGTCATCGCCGGGGATGTTGCCGGTATAGACAAATTTCAGACCGGCCTCGAAACCGATCTTGCGAGCGGTGCGTAGCGACTCCACTGACGTGCGCGGCAAATCGCGCATCTTGTAGTCGGGATGAAAAGCGGTCACATGCCAGGGGATATCGGTGCTGATGTCCGCGATGAATCCCGCCACCTGGCGCAACTCATCCGGGGAATCGTTCTTCGTCGGGACGACCAATGTCGTGACCTCCAGCCAAAAGCCAAGCTGGTGAATCAGCTTGATCGCTTCCAAGACCGGCTCCAGACGCGCCCCCAGCACCTTCTGATAATACTCCGGATTGAATCCCTTCAGATCGACGTTGTAGGCATGCACATAGGGGCGAATCTGCCCGAGCGGCTCCTGGCAGATGAAGCCATTGGACACAAACACACCGCGTATCCCCTCGGCGAAGGCAAGCTTGGCGCAGTCAAAGGCGTATTCATAGAAGATCGTCGGCTCGGAGTATGTGAAGGCAATCGTGCGCGAGCCGCTCTCCTTGGCCAACGCCACCACTTCCCCCGGCGCCACCTGACGACCGATGATGGCGCGCTTCTTCCCCTTGGCGATCTGCGAGATGTCGTGATTCTGGCAGAAGGGGCACTTGAAGCTGCACCCGACCGTGGCGATCGACAGCGAACGACTCGCGGGCAGGAAATGAAACAGCGGCTTCTTCTCGATCGGGTCGACATTGATCGCCGCCGCCAGACCGTAGATCAGCGTGTCGAGACGGCCGCCGTCATTCCGCCGCACGCCGCAGACGCCGTACAATCCCGTTCCAATGTGGCAGCGGTGCGGGCAGAGCGTGCAAACAACCGCCCCGTCCGATCGCGTCTCCCAGAACATCGCCGGGGCGGCGTGCTGCTTTGCCAGTATGTCGACGGCTTCACTCATCGCGTCGTCCAGGGCAGATTCGCGCCGCTCACGCGCCTTCCGTCGCCGGGGCCATCTGACCCAACGTGATACGTGCGACATCGGGGCGGTTGGTGATGATCGCATGCACGCCCAGGGCCGCCAACAAGACCATGCGCGTCGGATCATCGACCGTCCAGACCGCCAGATTCATGTGCGCCCGCGCCATCCGGGCGACCAGCGATGGGGTCACCCAACGCTCCTGCATATGGAGTGCCGCGAGATGGCGACGACGCGCCCAGCGGACCATGGCCCGACCATAGAACTGACGGACAATGGCGCTGCGCGGGTCGTCGAGGATCAGGGCGCGCTTCCAGGTCGGACGACGGCGGCTGATCGCGCGCAGGACCGATTTGCGAAAGGAGGAAAAGACCGGCGCCACCGGCAGCGCCGCCGCCTCGACCGCGGCGATCAGCTCATCGGCACCATCCGTGTCTTTGATGTCGAGTACAAGCGTCTGCCGGATCGTCTTGGCCCAGTCCAGCACCTCGATCAGCATCGGCAGCGGATCACCGTTCGCACCCACCCTGACGACGGCCGCCTCCTGCATCGTCATGTCCGCTATGCGCCGGCGTCTACCGCCGTTCAACACATGGGTATCATGGTGCACAACCCAGTGGCGGTCACCGGTCAAACGGAGGTCCAGTTCGATCCCATCGGCGCCATCGGCGACAGCCCGCGCGAAAGCCGCCATTGTGTTCTCGTGGCAGTCGTGCGAATTGCCGCGGTGGGCAATGATGCGGGGGATCATGATATGTGGAATATGGGCAGCCAGATCGCCGTCCTCGCACTATTCACTGCCTGAGACCGGTCCCGTTGTCCCATGGCGGCAGCAACCGCTTCATCACTGCGATCTGTCCCTTGTGATGCGCCTCATGCTCGATGATGTGATAGAGAATCCACTCGATCGTAAAACGGTGATCGGGGCTGCTCGAAGGGCCGGGGTCCAGCGGCGCGACCAGACGGCCAAGATCGTCGTCCGTCAACGACGCCAGATCGGCCTTGGTTTGCTCGCGCACGGCCCGTAACGTATTCAGGAAGAACGCCAATGGCTGGCCGGTCACTTGCGGAATGCCCAAGCGGATCGGCAGCGCGATCTTCCACTCATCCCCCATCGTGCGCCGCATGATGTCCTCACCGATCCAGGAGCATTCCACCGCGGCGATATGCAACAGCAGCGTGCCGATCGATTCCACGTTCGGTTGCGGATACCACGACAACTGCTCGGGCGTCAATCCCTCGACGTATTTCAGCGTTCGGCGACGGACATCCTCCATCTGGGCGAGGTACGATCCGATGCGCGGTGGGAATCCGGCGATGGGGTCGATGGTGAATGCACCTGCCATTCACGCCTCAGCGTACGGGATGCATCTGGCGATTCAAGACATTCATGCATACTCAAGAGATCATTGCGGACAGGGGGCTTTCAGCCCCCTGATGGTGGGTGCAAAGCACCCACCCTACGATTCCACCGTCGCCAGCAGCGCCCGCATGAATGCGGGTAGATCATCGGGCATCCGCGCCGTGATCAGATTTCCATCAACCACGCACTCGGCGTCGACCCACTGCGCCCCGGCGGCGATCATGTCGTCCTGGATCGCGACATACGAGGTTGCCCGTTTGCCGCGCAGAATCCCCGCGGAAACCAAAACCCACCCCGCATGGCAGATCGCTGCGACCGGTTTGCCGGCGGCATGCATCTGGCGCACGAGTTCAACAACCCCAGGGTATCGTCGCAGATGATCCGGCGCCCAGCCGCCGGGGATGACGATCGCATCAAGGTCTGAGGTATTCACTTCGTCGGCCACGCGCTCGGCCTTGATGGGGTAACCATTCTTGCTCAGGTAACTGCTCGCCGAGCCGGTGCCGATGACTACGACCCGATGGCCCGCTTCCCGCAGTCGATAAAGTGGGTACCAGACTTCCAGAGTCTGATAGTCGCTCTCGACCAATATCCCGACTGTCTTCATCTCATTCGACCCCGAGCCCCAACTCGCCACGCCATACGAAAGATCTTACAACTCACAACCACTCCTGCATGGTCCGGCATACAAGGGGCCTCAGCCCCTGGCCCACAGACAGAATCCCGTCGCGACCATTCTCCGCGAAGCATGCAACAGAATCTGAGTGGCACGTGGACCAATAACGCGAAGCCGAGGAACATCGTCAATCACACGAATCGCCCGAAGGGACAGGCCTTGCGGCGCAAGCCATGGCTGCGGTCGGGCTGCCAAGAGATTGCAAGGTCGACAAGGCGATTTCCTACAACTTTCTGCGGTTCATGGGAGTATCACAGGTGAGGGGGGTTGTACCGGCTTTGCGCAGCAGACGGGGCGGCACGGACCAACCGGGGCGTACGTAAGCGGTTCAGCCCAAAAAAAGATAGCATGATTGTCTCTGGCGTCGCCGCCGGAGGCAGAGGGAGCAGTGTCGCCCGGATGGGCATCATAACTCGCTGATGTAAAGTGAGTAGCGTCGACGTGGAAATCTCAAACAGACTCAGTCCTCGACGGGATTCTTGTTGACATTCATATCTCCTTGTTTGTATGATCGTTAGCCACAGTACTGCGTGATGCCATGCATCAACACCATTACCACTACCGCAGCGTCGTTACTCCACACCGACCGGGGGGACAGATCCCGGCTCACTTCCAGGGAGGTGGACAGTGGGCGATTCGAGGGTTGAGAAGCCAACCGCAAGGAAAGTGAAGGGAGAGAACGGAATAGCAGGCAAGTCAGCGGTCGCACGAAGTGCAACCGGGGTCGGTACCCCGGCAAGAGCGAAGAAGAAGCGAATGACCGAGCCTCTGGGGCAGAAGACAGTCATCAAAGTGGTTGCCACGAGCCGACGGGCTCCAGTCGGACCGGATGATGTTCCGGAAGGACTGCCCAAGAAATACTCGATCAAGAGCACATTCAACACGCATGACATCATGCATTCCCCGGTGGAGAAGACCTTGAAGATGCTCGACAAGATCCTTTCAGGGGAACGCCTCTTCACCATGTGAAGCACGGCACCAGCTTCGGGGCTTCCCAGACCCCGTCGACTTTGCAGACCCCGCTTCGGCGGGGTTTCTGTTCTGCAAAACCACTTGCCCAACGGTCGATCTGCCAGTAACTTACCGTGTGCCGGAGATCGGCGGAGGCGTTAATCGGTTAACTATCAATTAGTTACCCGTCGCCGACAAGGAATCGTGAACGATCGCTGGCTTGTTCTTGGAGGAACGATGGCGAAGAAGGCGGAACCAAGACGAGGCAAGGCGAAGGGCAACAAAGAGACTGTGGCACGTACTCGTGCCAAGTCGAAGGAAAGGTCCCCAAGAACAGCATCACGGATTGCCAAATCGCCAGCCGCTTCGCCCGTTGCGGCACCCGTGGCAGGTCATGCTCAGCCCCGGACTCGTATGACAATAGCAGCGAGAATCGCAGCATCGAAGTCAACGGCGTTGCCCAGCACGCCGTCACGAATTGATGAAAACGCCAAGTTGATCTACTCCTTCGTCCCCGGTGAAGTCGAAGCCGATGCCACGATGCGGGACCTGTTGGGCGGCAAGGGTGCCGGCTTGGCAGGCATGGCCAAGGCCGATCTCCCCGTACCGCCCGGGTTTACGATTACGACCGAGGCCTGCAATGTCTTCTATGCCAACCGCATGCGCATCCCGCCATCGTTGAAGCCGGGGCTCAAGGAGCACATGGCCAAAGTCGAGCGCGCCATGGGACGGCGTTTCGGCGGCGCCGAGAAACCGCTTCTGGTCTCGGTCCGATCCGGCGCCAAATTCTCCATGCCGGGCATGATGGACACCGTCCTCAATCTGGGGTTGAACGACAAAACGGTGAACGCGCTGATTGCCGAGACCGGCAATCCCCGATTCGTGTATGATTCGTACCGTCGCTTCATTCAGATGTTCTCCAATGTCGTCCTCGGCATGGACAAGGACGTCTTCGAGGAGATCATCGAGCAGCGCAAGAAAGCCAGCCGGGTCAAGCGCGATGCCTCTCTGTCGGTGGACAACCTGCGCGAGATCATCGCCGGCTACAAGAAGATCGTCCATCGCCACACGCAGGAGGCATTCCCTGACGAACCGTGGACACAGCTCATAATGGCCATCGAGGCCGTGTTCAAGTCGTGGAACAATCCGCGTGCCATCGCCTACCGTAAGCTGCACGACATACCCTCGGATCTGGGCACCGCCGTCAACATCCAGGCGATGGTCTTCGGCAACACCGGCGAGGAGTCCGCCACCGGCGTCGGTTTCACCCGCAATCCTTCGACCGGGGCGCGCGAGTTCTATGGGGAGTTCCTGACCAACGCGCAGGGTGAAGACGTTGTCGCCGGCATTCGCACCCCGCGACCGATCAGCGAATTGGCCGAGTTGATGCCGGATGTGTACCGGCAACTGAAGGAGATCACCTCCCATCTGGAGGCCCACTACCGCGACGTGCAGGATTTCGAGTTCACAATCCAGAACGGCACCTTGTTCATGTTGCAGACGCGAACCGGCAAGCGCACCGCGCAGGCGGCGGTCAAGATCGCCGTCGACATGGTCAAGGAGAAACTGATTACACAGGAAGAGGCGCTGCAACGCATCCGTCCCGAAGACCTCGACCAGTTGCTGCATCCGCGGCTCGATCCCGCGGCGACGGTGTCCCCGATCGTACGGGGACTGGCGGCATCGCCGGGAGCGGCCGCCGGCAAGGTCGTCTTTACCGCCGAGGATGCGGTGGCGATGGCCGCCAAGGGGGAAAAGGTCATTCTGGTCCGCTCCGAAACCAATCCGGATGATATCCAGGGGATGGCGGCGGCCGTCGGGATCCTGACCACACGGGGCGGCATGACCTCCCATGCCGCCGTCGTCGCCCGCGGCATGGGGAAGTGCTGCGTCGCCGGCGCCGAATCGGTCCGTGTCAACGAGGAACGCAAGACGTTCGCGGTCGGTCCGACCATCGTCCGCGAGAAACAGGTGATTACTCTGGACGGTTCGACCGGCGCAGTCATGCTGGGCGAAGTCCCGACCATCGAACCGGAGCTGTCGCCGGAGTTCGTCACGCTGATGTCATGGGCTGACGCCAAGCGGCATTTGGGCGTGCGCACGAATGCCGACACGCCCGAGGATGCCGAACGCGCGGTCCGGTTCGGCGCCGAGGGAATCGGCCTGTGCCGCACCGAGCATATGTTCTTCGCACCCGACCGTCTGGCGCACATTCAGAGGATGATTCTGGCGGACACGGCCGAGGATCGTCAGTTGGCCCTCAATCGTCTGCTCCCCTTCCAGCGCACGGACTTCAAGGGAATCTTCCGCGCCATGGCGGGGCGGCCGGTGACGATCCGCACGCTCGATCCACCCCTGCATGAGTTTCTGCCCCGGCGGGAGGAGATTCAGGCGGCCATCGCCGCCCTGAAGGCCAAGGAGGAACAGGCCTCCTATGAGGAATCGCTGGCGATCAAAGAGGACATTGCCCTCAAAGAAAAGACCCTGGAGCGCCTCAGCCAGTTGACCGAGGTCAATCCGATGCTGGGGCACCGCGGTTGCCGTCTCGGCATCGCCTATCCGGAGATCACCGAGATGCAGGCGCGGGCGCTCTTCACCGCCGCCTGTGACCTGGCCAAGGAAGGCATCGACGTGCATCCGGAGGTGATGATCCCGCTGGTGGGAACGGTGGCGGAATTGCAGAATCAGCGGGACATCGTCGAGGCGGTCGCCGAGGATGTCTTCAAGAAGCGCAAACAACGCGTCGACTACCGTGTCGGCACGATGATCGAGGTGCCGCGGGCCGCGCTGATGGCCGACAAGATTGCCGCCGCCGCCGACTTCTTCAGCTTCGGCACAAACGACCTGACACAGATGACGATGGGACTTTCGCGCGACGATGCCGGGAAGTTCATGCAGCTTTACCAGGACAAGGGGATCTATCCGGCCGACCCCTTCGTCACCCTCGATCTGGACGGCGTGGGGCAGTTGGTGGAATTGGCCACGGAGAGGGGACGCACCACGAATCCGGAGTTGAAGATCGGGATTTGCGGCGAGCACGGCGGCGACCCCGCGACGATCGCCTTCTGCCATCGTCTGAAGCTGGCGTACGTGAGTTGTTCGCCGTACCGTGTGCCGATCGCGCGGCTGGCAGCGGCACAGGCGGCGCTGGGTGGAGGTACCGACGCCACCAAGTAACGAGTCCCGCGATCACAGGGAACGCGGAGTCGCCGACGGCGGCTCCACTTCGATGGACCAGAGGTCGATGGCGATCAGGCATTGATCGTCGGAATTCAGAGTCAGCCAACCCTACCGGGAATCGGAGGCATTGCATGATGAGACCGCGGCGCAGCCGTAAGACGACGAGCGGCGGCACCATACCGCTCTTTCGCCGACGGGTATCCGAGTCGACGATCCATCGCCTCTCCGTGTACTACCGCACGCTGGTCGCCTTGGAGGCCGAAGGGTACTATACGGTCAACTCACAGGAGTTGGCCGACCGGGAGAAACTGACCCCGGCGCAGGTGCGCAAGGACCTATCGTCCTTCGGATCGTTCGGCACGCGCGGATTGGGCTACCCCGCCTCTGAGCTCAAGGGGCGCATTGCCAAAATCCTCGGCATCGACCACGAATGGAATGTGGGGCTGATCGGTGTCGGACATCTGGGCTCCGCCCTCGTGTCATACAAGGAGTTTCAGAAGCAGGGATTTATCATCCGGGCGCTGTTTGACAACGATCAGCGGAAGATCGGATCGAACCACAAGGGAATCGTCATTGCCGATATCCGCGATCTGGCCTCCGAAGTCCGCAAGCGCAAGCTGTCGATCATGATCATTGCCGTCCCGTCGGCCAATGCCCAGGCCATCTGCGACCTGGTCGTCGCCGCCGGCATCAAGTCGATTCTCAATTTCGCGCCGGTGAGTCTGCGGGTCCCGCCCGACGTCATCGTGCGCGCCGAAAACATGGCCATCGAATTGGAGTTTCTCTCCTTCCACCTCGCCCATCGTCAGGTGCGGACCGCCGCTCTGACATAGAGGAGGAATCGGAGACAAGCTATCGGCAGGATGCACAAAGCCACCCGAGTCTTGCTGGTCGTCGCCTTCGCGATCGGGATCATGCCGATCCTGCAGGGCGGGCTGGGTCCATCGCCACGAAACGCCATGCCGGGTGATCCGACCGGATCCATGCCCGCAAGCGGACTCTCGGCGGCGGACACGGGATCAATCGGCCCCGTTCAGTCCGTGGTCAGTGCCGACTCACTCGAATACCACAAGAGGATGGGCGAGGCATACCTCTCGGTCCGCTCGATCCCGAACCCAGCCGATGTCTCCGATTGGGACAAGCTGCGCATCCTCTTTCGCTAGATCGCGCTGAGTCAGTTCCATGACCCCGGCAAGTGACGCGGCCCGGTGATTCGGTTGGGAGTTCTTCATGAGTTCATTCTGCATGCCCGCGGCACAGCGACTCATCTGAACTGAGCATCCATTCCCGAACACGCCCCGTCGCCTACCCCTCGGACCCCGACCGGTTTGCGGTTGGGTCGACCCATTCGTATATTCGCGGTCATGCAGACAGCGGCCATCCCGGACCGGCTGCTGGAGGTCCTGACCACGGCCGCCAGAGTCGTTGTGCTCACCGGTGCCGGTGTCTCCGCCGAGAGTGGCGTCCCGACGTTTCGTGGCGCCGGAGGTCTCTGGCGGAGTTACCGCCCAGAGGAGCTGGCGACGCCTGAGGCATTCGCCCGCGACCCCCGGATGGTCTGGGACTGGTATATCTACCGGCGAGAGTTGGTGCGCAAAGCCGAGCCCAACCCCGCGCATCGCGCCCTGGCCCGCTGGGAGAGGCACTTTCCCCATTTCACGCTGGTGACGCAGAACGTGGACGGCTTGCACCGCCGTGCCGGCTCAAAGAGGGTCTTGGAGTTGCACGGCAACATCTTCCGATCCCGGTGCCAGCGTTGCGGCACGGTGCTCGATGACTCCCAACTCGCTCCCTTGCCCCAGCAGGAAGTACCACCGACCGTGGTCGGTGATCATGCATCCTCCGAAAGCACTCCTGCAGGCAACGCCAATGCCGTCCCGCGTTGTCCCTGCGGCGGTCGGCAGCGTCCCGATGTTGTCTGGTTCGGGGAACTTTTGCCCACCGACGTCTTAGAACAATCGGGAGAGGCCGCCGCAACTGCAGAAGTGTTCTTCTCCGTCGGCACATCCGGCGTTGTCTATCCCGCTGCGGGGCTGGTACAGGTGGCCCGAAATGCCGGGGCATTCGTCGTCGAGGTCAATCCTGAGCCGACGGAACTGTCCGATATCTTTGATGTGGTCCTGCGGGGACCCGCCGGCGAGTATCTCCCCGCGATCTCGGCGCGAATGGGATTGCCGATGAGCGGATAGCCCAATGCGGAACTCTCAAGCAGCACATGCGGTTCCGGCGTCAGTGACGACGATCCTGTCACCGGACACCGGCGTGTCGGCACCAGTACGCCAACATCGGGAGATGGCCCGCACCATGGATGGCTGGCCCTGGCGCCTCGATCCGTTGTCGGCGGAAGCGGCATCCCGTTCCCGGCAGGCCCACGCGATGCTCGCAAGTTGTGAAGTGTGCCCCCGCCTGTGCGGCGCCGCTCGTCTGGCCGGCGACACGGGTACTTGCCGCAGCGGCGGCAATCTCACGGTCGCGAGTTGGAATCTCCATCATGGCGAGGAACCTCCCATCTCCGGCTTCGGCGGCTCGGGAACGATCTTCTTATCCGGGTGTTCGCTCCGCTGCCTGTACTGCCAGAACTACCCCATCTCGCAATTGGGGGTCGGGGAGACAATGACGGTCGGCCGGATGGTTGCGATCATGCGCGAGTTGGAATCGGCCGGCGCGCACAACATAAACTTCGTGACACCCACGCATCATACTCCGGCGCTGATCGATGCCATCCTGGAGGCGCGTCGATCCGGGCTGCAGATTCCCATCGTCTGGAACACATCCGGTTACGAGCGGGTCGAGACGTTGCGCTTGCTTGAGGGGCTTGTCGACATCTACTTGGCCGACATGCGTTACGCAGAAGCCGGCCCGGCGCGTCGCTATTCCAAGGCGGCCGACTATCCGGCGGTGAACCGGGCCGCGATCATCGAGATGCACCGTCAAGTCGGCACACTCGCATTGGACGCGGGGGGAGTGGCCAGACGCGGCCTCCTGGTGCGCCACCTGGTTCTCCCGGATGGCTTGGCCGGTTCGCGGGCCGTCTTCGAGTTCCTCGCGCGCGAGGTATCCACGGAGACGGCCGTCAGCGTGATGAGCCAGTACTTCCCGGCCTATCGCGCCGAATCAGACCGCAGTCTGGCGCGGCGTTTGACAACGGCGGAATACGATGCGGCGCTTGCCGCCTTCACCGAGGCAGGGCTGGACCATGGCTACTGTCAGGAATACTGAGTCCTGCCCCCCGTGGTCGTTCTCGCGCCCACCAAGGTGGCGGACGCGGGCGCTGGCAGCGCTGTGTGTCGCCATCGGACTGATGGTCGGCTTCCCCGGCTGCGTCTATTTCAACACGTACTACAACGCCCGGAGTCTCTTCAACACCGCGGAAAAGCAGTACCGTAAGGATTCGCACCGGGGCCGGCAATTGTCGCCGAGCACGCAGGCGTATCAGGACGCGATCACCAAGGCCGCGAAGATCGTCCAGAAGCACCCCAAGAGCAAGTACCATGACGATGCGCTGTTTCTCATCGGCGTGTCGTACTTCCGTATGGAATCCTACTCCAAGTCCGAAAACGCGTTTCGTGAATTGCTGGCCACACACCCGAAATCCAATCTGACGGAAGAATCGGAGTTGTACCTGGCGCGTTGCCGCATGCTCATGGACGACGAGCAGTCGGCATTCCGCGCGTTCACACAACTGGCAACCACCGCGCGCAAGCCGGCGTGGCGCGCTGAGGCGATCTTCCAGCGCGGGCTGTATTTCCTGAAGAGCGGTTCGGCCGACTCCGCGGTAGCCGCGTTTCAAGTCGTTCTGGACGAATACTCCGGCACTGACCGCGCCCTGGAGGCCCGGTTGCGCGCGGCCGAGGCGCTGCGTCAGGTCAGACGTCCCCGTGAGGCGATCGCGCTCTATGAGCCGCTCGCGCAGGAAAAGAACGGCGAGCACCGGTATGAAGCTCTGACGGGAATCGGGCTGTCATGGTATGAAGCCGAAATCCCCGATTCGGGGATCGCCATCTTCTCGGACATGGCCGAAGATGACGCCTATGCCGATTCCATCGGCCCGATCCGCCTCAACCTGGCGCGTGGCCTCCGGAACATCGGCGACCGGGAAGGGGCGCAACGGCAATACGAGCAGGTGACGGCCACAAAAGAGACGACCCCGTGGTCGGCCGAGGCGTGTTTCCGACTGGCCGAGATCCTGCAGTTCGAAGAGAACGATCTGCTCGGTGCCAAGGACCTGTACGAGAAATCGCGCCAGGAGTATTCACGCGGCGATCTGGCCAACCTGGCCTTGACCCGCTCGGCGAACATCACCAAGCTCGAACAGTTTCGCAAGGAGCTCGGACGCGCCGAGCTCTCCAAAGGTGGCAGGCAAGGCGGGGGTGCGCAGGAACCATACAATCCCGACGCAGTGCCGAGGCTGGAACGGAATGCCACCTACTCCCCTCTGGCCGCGCGTCCGGTCGACTATGCTCCCCCAGGGGCCTTGGCCACCGCGATAGCCGATCCGACTTCAACGTTTGGCCCTCCGACCCCAACGGATTCGTCAGGGGCCGGCGACAGCGCCGTGGTGCTGGGTCCTCACCCACCTGATCTTGTTCCCGGCGACAGTCTGCTTGGCCCGCCGGCGCCGTCGCTGACCACCGCAGCGGCCGCGTCGGCGGACTCAGCGCAATCGCTCGCGGAAACACAATTCGGACCGCCGATCGATTCGGCGCTCTTCTTCGGCCCGCGCGTCAACCTGGACGACGTGGAATTCAATCGTCGTCGCCTGACGCTGCTCCCGGAAGCGGCATGGTGGAGGATCGCGGCAATTGATTCCGCTTTGGGACCGCCGACGCCTGCTTATCTCTATGCCTTCGGATCCGGTGACTTTCTCGGACCGACCGCTCCCCCGGAATCGCTGCTCGTGCAGGCGGCGGCGGAGACAGACGAGATCGCCAGGCAGGAGCGCGAAGCCCGGGAGGCCGCCCGTTCGCAACGCAAGGAGGCCTACGCCGAGATCGCCGCCTCCGCCACAACTCAGTTGGAATTGGCGGAGCTTTACCGTTTCGATCTTCAGTATCCCGATTCCGCGCTGGTGGAATACCGCGACGTCACCGAGCGATATCCGGGCTCGCCTTATGCTGCCCAAGCGCTCCTCGGCATGGCCGACGTCTACAATGCCGACCTGCACGATTCCATGCAAGCCGACTTGTGCCTGCGACGCATTCTGGCTGAGTACCCATACAGCGACTGCGCCAGCGATGCCATGGTGCGCCTGGGACTGGAGAACACGCCGGCCGACACGGCGCACCCGGCCCATGCCTACAAAGAGGCCGAAGCAGCCTACTTCCAAGATGACAATCCCAAGGTGGCCATCCGGAAGCTCCGGGCGTTCGTGGAGGACTACCCGCAATCCCGACTGGTCCCGCGGGCAGAGTATGCCATTGCGGCGCTGACCGAACGCCACTTCCCTTCCACCGACTCCTCAATCATCTGGGCATACCAGGAGATCGTCGCCAACTATCCGGGCACCGAGTTGGCCAAAGCGGCCACGCAGAAGCTGCAACCAACCATCCACAAGCCCAGGCCACGCGCCCCGATCATGGCCGCCAAAGAAGAAGGGGGAAAAGCCAAGGACGCTGCCATTCAGGGAGAACGTGCGGCCGGAGAGGCCGACACCGACTCGGCGCAGTACGCCGGCCTGCCGCGGGCGCCTCGCACGAAGGTCGTGGGGCAATTCGTCTGGCCCACTTCGATCTCCACCAACGATGTCGGACAGAACTACAGGGACTATGTCGTCTACAGAATCCTGATCGACTTCACCGGGCAAATCGCCCAACATGACATGATCAGGCCGACCAAGTGGCAGGACATCAACGACGCGGCCGAGCGGACGCTCCGGATGACGACCTTCTGGGCCGACTCGATCCCGCCCGATTCCCTGAACATGTGGTACAAGTACGAGATTGAAGTCACCGCCCCTGCCGAGGAACTCGACGAGTTTCGCCGGCTGGGTATCGATCAAACTCGTCCGGACCAGAGCGGCAGACAACCGTGAACCGCCCACGTCGCGCCACGCTCGTCTGGACCCGCCGGGTCGGGCCGAACGTCTACCACCAACGATTCTCAGATTCGCTGATCGCCCGTCGGGCCAAAGCCGGGCAATTCGTCCATCTCCTCCCCGGTTCTGACCACCTCTTTCGCCGCGCTCTATCGGTCTATGCCACCGATCCGCGCGCGGAGACGTTCGATGTCCTCCATCAGGTCTTGGGCGCGGGAACCCGATGCCTGGCCCACCAACCGATCGGCACTGTCATAGATACGTTGGGACCGCTCGGTAATTCGTTCACTCCCCCGGCGCGCGGGACGACGCCGGTCCTGGTCGGAGGCGGACTGGGGATGGCACCGTTGCGCCTGTGGGCGGCCGAGTTGATGGCCGCGCGAAGCACACGCCGCGGCAAGCCAGTCGCCCCCATCATGATTCTCGGAGTTCGTACGCGTGAGTTGGCCGTGGCCCCCTACCAACTGCGCACCCTGCACGTGCACCCACACTGGGCCACTGACGATGGCTCACTCGGCTTTCATGGCACCGCCGTCGATCTGTTTGCCGACATGCTGCGGCGAAATGACTGGGGTCCCGGCCACGCGATGGTCTACGGCTGCGGCCCCGAGCCGATGATGAAGGCGCTGGCGGAGTTGTGTATCGCGCAACAGGTTCCCTGCGAGGTCTCCCTGGAGCGCAGCATGCCATGCGGATATGGTGTCTGCATGGGGTGTGTCGTCACGAGCCGGGGCGCATCGGGATATGAAACCTATCGCCGTGTTTGCCGCGACGGCCCGGTCTTTGATGCCGCGGCAATTGTGTTCTGAATGAACCGATGATCTCACTTCCGTAATGAGAGAGACCTGTGGGCACGGCGTGCCGTGCCCGCTGAGAGTCCTCCACGATGACCACTCGAGCTTCCCGCCCCGATCTATCCGTGACCCTCGCCGGTGTGCATTTCGCCACGCCGATCTGGACCGCCTCCGGAACCGCCGGGACCGGGGAGGAGATCGCCGCCTGGTGCGACACCGGTAAGCTGGGCGGCATGGTCACGAAATCCGTCTCGCTGGAGCCGCGGCCCGGCCATCCCTATCCGCGGACAGTGGAGACCGCCTCCGGGATGCTCAACGCGATCGGCCTGCAAAACAAGGGCATCGAGGCCTTCATCGCCGAGGAACTACCTCGACTGCGGCAGATGCCGACCCGTGTCATCGTGAACGTCGTCGGATGGGCGATCGATGAGTACGCTGCTCTGGCGCACCGATTGACACGGGAAGAGGGCATCGACGCCTTGGAGGTCAATCTCTCGTGCCCGAATGTGTCACGGGGGATCGACAACGGTGCCGATCCGGGCTGGGTGGGCGAGTGCACCGCCGCTGTCCGCGCCGCGACGACGACGCCGATCATCATCAAGCTGACTCCCAACACGCACGACATCGCCTCGCTGGCGCGTGCGGCCGCCGACCATGGCGCCGATGCCATTTCGGCGATCAACACGCTGGTCGGCATGGCCGTCAACCACAACACCTTCAAGCCCCGTCTGGCAAACATCACCGGCGGTCTTTCCGGCCCGGCGATCAAACCGGTGGCCCTGGCAGCGGTCTACAAGATCAAGAAGGCCGTTGACATCCCGGTGATCGGGATCGGCGGCATCATGTCAGGGACCGACGCCGCCGAGTTCCTCATTGTCGGCGCTTCCGCCGTGCAGGTCGGCACGGCGAACTTCCGCCATCCCGATGCCACGACCCGCATCGCCGACGAGTTGGGTGCCTACCTCCAGTCCAAAGGGATGACCCGTGTCACCGATCTGATCGGCCGGTTGGAAGTCTGATCTTCCATACAACGTGGGATTGCGGACAAGGGGCTTCAGCCCCTTGTGCGGGCACGGCACGCCGTGCCCCTACAGGCGTAGGGTGCGTGCTTTGCACGCACCGCTGCGATCTGGGCGTAGTATCTGCGCCCGAGCCACAGCGCGACATTCACCAGCCCAATCAGCACCGGGACCTCGACCAGCGGGCCGATGACGGCCGCAAACGCCGCGCCATGGTTGATGCCGAAGGTCGCAATCGCCACCGCGATCGCCAGCTCAAAGTTGTTCGAGGCGGCCGTGAAACTGAGCGTGGCTGTCTGGCCATACGAGGCATGGATCTTCCGGCTCATGAAGAACGAAATGAAGAACATCAGGACGAAGTAGATCAGAAGCGGTATCGCGATCCGGACGACATCGAGGGGAAGCTGCACGATGTATTCGCCCTTGAGCGAGAACATTACAATGATGGTGAAGAGCAAGGCAATGAGGGTGATGGGACTGATCCTGGGGATGAATTTCTCGTGATACCAGCGCTTGTCCCTTGCCTTGATCAGCGTGAAGCGTGTAATGATGCCTGCCAGGAACGGAATGCCGAGGTAGATGAAGACGCTCTTGGCGATTTCGCCAATCGTAATGTCCACCGCCACACCGGACAGACCAAACCAGGTCGGCAGCACGGTGATGAAGACATAGGCATAGACGGAATAGAATAAGACCTGGAAGATCGAATTGAAGGCGACCAGACCGGCGCAGTATTCGGTGTCCCCACACGCCAGGTCATTCCAGACGATGACCATGGCGATGCACCGTGCCAGACCGATCAGAATCAAGCCGACCATGTACTCCGGCCGGTCGCGCAGGAACAGAACCGCCAGTCCAAACATCAGAATCGGTCCGACGACCCAATTCTGAACCAGCGACAGACCGAGCACTTTGACGTTGCGGAAGACCGGTCCCATCTCTTCGTACCGGACCTTGGCCAACGGCGGATACATCATCAGGATCAGACCGATCGCGATCGGGATCGAGGTCGTGCCGACATTGAACCGGTTCAGCGCCGGAACGATGCCGGGGAACAGGTAACCGGAAGCGACACCCACGGCCATGGCCAGGAAGATCCAAACCGTCAGATAGCGGTCGAGGAAGGACAGATTCCGCCGTCCTGCGGGTGCGTGCGGGTCAGTGATCGCCATGAGTTCCCGGCTCCGGTTTCAGGAGAGCATCCGGCAGAGACTGCACGAATTCGCGAATCTCATCGCGCACGCGCCGGTAGTGAGCGAGCGCCTCATCTTCCGTGCGCGCGCCGGCGGCCAATAGCGGCGGGTCATCGAAGCCATGGTGGATCGTCTTGACCCGGCCGGGGAATACCGGGCAAGATTCGTGGGCATGGTCGCACAGCGTGATCACGCCATCGAAGCGAATTCCCGCAAGCCCGCTCAACGGCTTGGAGCGGTGATGGGATATGTCCACGCCGACCTCCGCCATGACCCTAACGGCGATGGGATTGAGCCCATGGGCCACGACACCGGCCGAGTGTGGTTCGATCACATCGCCCTTCAGATGACGGGCCCACCCCTCGGCCATCTGGCTGCGGCAGGAGTTGCCCGTACAGAGAAAGAGGATTCTTAAAGGGGACGGGGACGCTGACGACGGCACAAGGCCTCCTGATCCGCTCGGGTAATCTCTCGCAGGCGCCGGGTGTCTTCTCGCACCGTAGAGTCCTTCGCCGCGTTCTCACGGACCCACACAAGTGCCATTTGCACCACCTGCGGCGCCTCATCGCCGGGAAGACGGAAATACGCCCATCGCCCGACCTTGCGGCGATGCACCAGCCCGGTTTGCTGCAGCACCGCCATGTGCTTGGACACCGTCGATGTGGCCAGCCCCAGCAGTTCGATCAATTGACAGAGGCACAACTCGCGACCCTGCAACGCCAGCAAGGCGCGAATCCGGGTCTCATCGGCCAGCGCCCGGGCGATGGCGGCAAGATTACGCATGGACTATTCCTACATTCCACCACATGACGAAATATCCGCCTTCCCTCGTCCCGTGTCAACTCCTCCGGCGTGATTTTCCTTCATACCGTCCCTCCCGGCGATTTTCCCCTTGCGGCTTCTTGTGCTTTTGTGCACCCATGGTCCTGCGGCCGGTCCGCCATGGGGCTGTGACCGCGGGATTCTGGCCGGGGCATATGGACTATCCCATCTTCGACTTGGGACCCTTCGGACCGTCGACGTTGATCGCGGTCGTGGCGATCATCCATGTCGTCATTGCCCAGTTCGCCGTCGGCTTCGGCATTGCGACCCCGTGGCTGGAGGCACGGGCGCTCCGCCGCAACGACACCATCCTGTTGGACTTCCTGCGTCGGTATGCCCGCTTTTTGATCCTCTTTTCGTTTGTCGCCGGGGCGATCACCGGTGTCGGGATCTGGTTCGTCGTCGGGCTGATCTCACCCGAGACGATCGCTTTGCTCTTGCGTCAATTCGTCTGGGGTTGGGCGACCGAGTGGGTCTTCTTTATCGTGGAGATTCTCTCGGGTTACATCTACTACTTCTACTGGGATCGGATGGACCCGAAGACACACGTGAGGATCGGGGTCATTTATGGGATCGCCGCCTGGGGCTCGCTGCTTATCATCAATGGGATCCTGGCCTTCATGCTGACGCCGGGCGATTGGCTGACAACCCGTTCATTCTGGGATGGCTGGCTCAATCCGGGAGTCTGGCCGTCGCTGGTTCTCCGCACGATCTCGTCTTTGGCGCTGGCCGGGCTGTTCATCGCCGTCGTGGCCAACATCAAGCCGGGCGACGAGGTCGAAAAGCGGCGTCATGTCATCAACGAGGGCTCGATCTTCCTCGTGCCGCTGGCGCTGATGCTGCCCGTCTCGATCTGGTTCTTCGCCGTTTCTCCCGCTCCGGCGACTCGTCTGGTCTTGGGCGGGGCGGTGGCGATGACGATGTTCTTCATGTTCGGCTTGGTGGCTTCGACCCTGATCGGTCTATACGCGTACTGGGGCCTGCTCAAGAACCGCCGCTCGGTGCATCTGGAAACAGCGCTTCTCCTCACCGCGATTGCCCTGATTGCGACCGGGGCGATGGAGTACATGCGCGAGGGAATGCGCAAACCGTATGTCGTGTACGGCTACATGTACGCCAACGGCCTGACCCAGGCGCAGATGCAGACCATCAACCAATCCGGCTTCTTTGCCACGCAGCCGGTGATCGCGCAGGGGATCAATCCCGACCGTCTGTCCCCGGTGGAGCGCGGGCGTCTGATCTTCCGCGGCCAGTGTGGGCGTTGCCACACGATCGACGGGTACAATGCGATTCGTCCGCTGGTCGAGTCGTGGACGCCGGAGATGATCCGCGACAACACGCGCCAATTGCAGCGGCTGCGCGGCTTCATGCCGCCTTTCGCCGGAACTGACGCCGATCTGGAGGATCTGGTCGCCTATTTGTCGACGCTGCGGTCGGCGCAGTGGTCGGCGACGGTGAGTCAGAGGGAGGCGGGGCAATGACTCCTCCTGATCCGATGGCGCTGCCGGCGCCGGTCGAACTTCTGCAGTTCCTGTTCGGGCTGACGTTTGTTCTGCACATCGGATTCCTCGGACTCCTGGTGGCGGCGCTGTGGGCAAAGGCGGGTGCCGAGTGGGGGCGACGGCCGTCGTATGATCCCGAGCGTCTGCACCGCGCCGGCGTGCTCGGTTTCTCGATGACGATCACGGCAGGAGTCGCACCGCTCTTGTTTGTGCAAGTGTTGTACGGGAAATCCTTCTACTCGTCGTCGATCAAGATCGGTTTCCCCTGGCTGGCCATCATCGCCTACCTCCTGATCGGTTTCTATGCCCTCTATCTGTCGCGCTTCCGCTGGGACAAGGCCGGTGGACCCTCGGCCTCCGGGAAGGGATACCTCATCCTGGCCATGCTGATGGTGTTCGCCATCGGCTTCACCTATTCCTGGAACCATCTGCAATCATTGACCGCCCGTCCCTGGGCCGATCGCATCTCCCACGCGCTGGCGGCGCGACGACTATCGGGATATGGCGGCGTCGCGTTCATCGCATCTGCCGCGTGGGCGACATGGTTCGGCCGCCTGTGGCGACGCGACGGCGCAACCCCATCGGGCGCGAAGTGGGCCTCCCTGGCGGGAGCTGCGTTCGTGTTGATCTGGGCGCTGGTCTCCGATTTCACATCCGACGGTTGGGGCCAAAACGGCAAACGACTACTTCTCACGTCCGGCCTGCTGTCGATCATCGGCTTTGCGCTGTTGTGGGCACGGCAGTCGGTCACCGCGAGATTCATCCCATGGGTCCGCTGGACGTCTCTGGTCGCCGCGCTGGCCGGTGCGCTCGGTCTGGTGCTGCAGCGCGAAAGCTGGCGCCTGCACACGCTGTCGGCCAACTCCGGTGCATCAGTCGAGCCGGTGCGCATGCAATGGGGACCATTCGTGATGTTCGCATTAGCCCTCGTGGTCGGATTGCTCGTCCTCGCCTGGATGCTCATGCAGGTGCGACGGCCGCCGGGGACATCGTCCCAGACATACTGAAATCACCCGATACCTCCTGCAGAGATCAACGGCCAGATGACGGCGGCGTGTCCATTCGCTATCATGCGGCATGTCGCGCCCTGGCACGGTTGACAGCGATGCCCTTCGGACGGTGGACGCAGCAGCCGACGCCTCTCTCCTGGTGCAAGGATCGAAGTTCATCGCCCATCTGGCGCCGGTGGCGACAACCGCCGATGCCGATTCCATCCTGACGCTGCGGCAGCGTCGTTACCCCGATGCCACTCATCACTGCTGGGCCTACCGGTTGGGTCGACCGGAGCCGTTGATCGAACGCTCATCCGATGCCGGAGAGCCATCGGGGACAGCCGGGAGACCGATTGCCGATGAACTCCGCCGGGCGGAATTGGAGAATGTCGTCTGTGTGGTGACCCGCTATTTCGGCGGGACGAAACTCGGCACCGGGGGATTGGTGCGCGCCTATGCCGCCGCCGCCCGTGGCGCCATCGATGCGGCCACGATCACCACGCGCACGGTCGTGCAGAATGTGACGATCGACTTCGACTTTGACCGCACAGGGGTTGTCTTCCACACATTGGGACAATTCGGTGTGCATCTGGTCCCCGGCGCGTATGATTCCCGTGCACACGGGACCGCAAAGGTGCCGTTGTCGAAAGTCACGACCCTCTGCCAACGCTTGGCCGAACTGGCACCGAGCGGCGTCGAGTTGAGCTTGGGCGAACGGGAAATTCTCTGAGGTGAAATGATTCGCCAGATTCTTGTGGCCCTGACCTTGGTCAGGGTGTACTTGAACGTCACCCCTGACGAACGTCAGGGCCACATCGCGCATCCGGTCACACCATGATCCACACCCTCACCGACATTGACACCTGGCTATTCCTGAAGCTCAACGCCGGCGCCGCCAATCCGGTTCTGGATTGGCTGATGCCGATTGCGACCGAGCTGCGCTATTATCTGCCCGTCATCGTGGTCGGTCTGCTGGCGCTGGCGATCTTCGGCGGCGGCAAAGGGCGCAGCGCTGTGCTGATCGCCATTCTGCTCATCATCACGACCGACCAGCTCGCCTCACACCTGATCAAGCCGTTGGTCGGTCGCGTGCGTCCCTGCCATGTCGTGGCGGGGGCACGCGTGCTCTACCGCTGCGGTAAAACGCTCGCGTTCCCGTCCGGCCATGCCACCAGCACGATGGCGGCCGCCATCTTCTTCGGCCTTTTATATCGCCGTTGGCTCTGGCCGCTGGTGGCGTTGTCGGTGTTGATATCGTATTCGCGGGTCTATCTCGGCATCCACTATCCGCTCGACATGCTCGGTGGCTGGGTTCTCGGGGGCGGATTGGCGTTGGGAGCCGCGTGGCTCTACCGGGCTCATCTGGCGCGGCAGCTCAATCGCTGGCGGCTATTCCGCACCGACCCGGTTGCTGGTGGCGCTTCACCTTGAGCACGATCCGCAGTCGAGCGACGCCGGTCAACTGCCGAAAGGAGTAGTGTGCGGCAATTGGATGGCATTCGTGTACTGGTCACCGGCGCGGGCGGATTCATCGGCTCGCATTTGGTCGAGCGGCTGCTTGCCGAGGGCGCACACGTGCGCGCCTTTCTGCGCTATGATTCGCAGAATCGCCTCGGACATCTGGCCGAACTGTCCCCGGATCAGGCCGCGAAGATCGAAATCGCCCGAGGCGATCTCAAAGATCCGGAGGCGGTGCGTCGGGCGGTCGACGGCTGCGAAATCGTCTTCCACCTCGGCGCCCTGATTGCGATTCCCTTCTCGTACCAGAATCCGACCGACTACGTGCAGACCAACATTCTGGGGACGCTGCATGTTCTCAATGCCTGCCGCGATCTGGGTGTGCGGCGTCTGATTCACACCTCGACCTCCGAAGTCTACGGCACCGCGCGCACGATCCCGATCACGCTCGATCATCCCCGCCAGGCGCAATCGCCCTATTCGGCCTCGAAGATCGCCGCCGATGCGCTGGCCAAATCGTACGCCTGTTCCTTTGATCTGCCGGTCGTGATTCTGCGTCCCTTCAACACATTCGGGCCGCGTCAATCGCCCCGCGCGGTCATTCCCACGATTGTCTGTCAGGCGTTGGCGGGAGACGAAGTCAGGCTCGGCTCCACCCATCCGACCCGCGACTTCCTCTATGTGAGCGACACAGTCAACGGCTTCCTCGCCGCCGCCACCGCGCCCGATCTGCCGCCGGGAATCGAATTGCAGATCGGCACCGGAATCGAAACGTCGATTGCCGATATAGTGAAGACGACCGGCGAACTGGTCGGACGGTCGTTGAAGATCGTCAGCGAAGATCAGCGCGTCCGCCCCTCCGCCTCCGAAGTCGAACGCCTCCTGTGTGACCCCTCCGAGGCCCAGCGACTTCTGCACTGGTCGCCGTCGGTGCCATTCCGCGACGGCCTGCGTTGTGTCGTCGATTCCATGCGTACCCAATCGTCGGCAACCGACGCGGTGCATCGTGACGCCGGATCGTATGTCGTGTGATCCTCCCAACCGAGGTCCACAAAAACCCAATGTCATCCTGAGCGAATTCCGCGCTCTCTGAGCGCGGAAAGCAGCGAAGGATCTGCTGTTGCTGCTTTGAAGGGAAAGCAGATTCTTCGCGTCACCCCCGCTCTGCGAGCGGGGCTTCGCTCAGAATGACAGGGGGAGTTGCTTGCGAAAAGGGCGAGCGTGATGCGGCCGTTGGCATGGGAGCTGACCGGCACATTGGGACCCGAAGAATCCAAGGCCCGAAAACCACCGGAACACAACCTCTTGTCATTCCGAGCGCAGCGAGGAATCTGCTTTTTCTTTCTCGGAGGGGAATAAGAAACAGCAGATTCTACGCCTCACCCCCGCTCTGCGAGCGAGGCTTCGCTGAGAATGACCGGGGAGGGCTGCGTGCGGGTCAGCCCGCCAGCGATGCGTGGAGGCAAGACGGCACATCGCCGTCACCCGCACACAATCGTCTCCTCCCGGCCGGCGCCGGTGGAAACCATGAGCGGTTCGACGCCGAGCGTGTCGCAGATGAAATGCAGGTACTGCTTCGCGTGGTCAGGGAGACGGTCGCAGTTGGTCAGACCGACACTCGGAGATTGCCAGCCGGGGAGGCGCTGGTAGATCGGTGTGATTTGATCGAGGCGGGACAGATCCATCGGCACTTCCGGCGAGATCGTGCCGTTGTCATCATATGCAACACAGACCGAAATCTCGGCGAGCGTGTCGAGGACATCGAGCTTGGTGAGCGCGATGTGGGTGATGCCGCTGATCCGCACCGCGTACTTGAGCGCGACCAGATCGAGCCATCCACAACGACGTTTGCGCCCAGTGGTCGTGCCATACTCCAGCCCGCGTTCCTGGAGCAACGCGCCGACCGAATCGGTCAACTCGGTCGGAAACGGCCCGCGGCCGACCCGCGTGGTGTACGCCTTCACGACGCCGATCACCTGATCGATCGCGCGCGGCGGAATCCCCAGCCCGGTGAACGCGCCGCCGATGGTCGTGTTCGACGAGGTGACATAGGGATAGGTGCCGAAGTCGATGTCGAGCAGTGTCCCCTGCGCCCCTTCGAACAGAATCGACTTTCCACCGTGCATCGCGCTCTGCACCGCCAGCGAGGCATCGGTCAGCATCGGGACCAGACGCGCCTGATGCGGACGCAGCTCGGCCAGAACACTTTCGACGTTACATCCCTTCTGCGACAGCCAGCCATGGCTGACCCGATCCCAGTATCCAATGGCCGCATCGAGACGCTGGCGTAGACGGTCGGTGTCGGCCAGGTCGGCGGCGCGGATGCCGCGTCGCGCGATCTTATCGGCATAGGCCGGGCCGATCCCGCGCATCGTGGTGCCGATCCGGGCGGCATCGTCGCACAGTTCCTCGGCCTGGGCTTCCAGCAACTTGTGATGGGGAAGCACCAGATGCGCATTGGCCGCCACTTGCAGACGCCCTGCGATCTTGATTCCTTCGCCGGCCAGTTGATCCAGTTCCGCGAACAGGCAGGGCAGATCGATCACGACGCCGTTGCCGATCAGGCAATGAACCGACGGTATCAACATCCCAGTGGGGACCAGATGCAACGCAAAGCGATGATCGTCGATCTTGACCGTGTGCCCCGCATTGGCGCCGCCCGAGTAGCGCACGACCCAGTCGGCCTGCGCCGCCAATATGTCGACGATCTTCCCTTTGCCTTCATCGCCCCACTGGGCACCCAGCACCACGCGATTCGGCATCACTGCGCTCCTTGGGTCGGTCCCACAACCCAACTCGGTCTCGGCACGAACGGGCAGACAAGGGGCTTAAGCCCCTTGTTCACCGATACAATGACCGGTGTTCTCGATCTGCGTGATGTCATGCGATGCGCTCCATCGGCTGCTTCCATGATTCACCTGCGTCAGGAGCACGGTTCGGCCTTGCTCACCGCAGGCAGGGCTCCTGACCTACCCAGGTCGTCTCCGGCGCACGCCGTCCATCCATTGCCAGATCTTGTCGGTCCCCTCGCCGGTCAAGGCCGAGGCGGTCACCGGCGCGATCGCCCCCGCCGGTCCGGCGAGCGTCCAACGCCGGATCGCCTGGGCACGGGCGTTACCCGATACCTTGTCCGACTTGGTCAGCACAACCAGGAATGGCCGCCCCCAGAGACCCAGCCACGCCAGCCAGTCCTCGTCGACCGACGTCGGTTCGCGCCGCGCATCGAAAAGAGCGATCAGCCCCGCCGGACGGTCGGGTTCATTCAGATACGCTTCGATCAATCCCGCCCAGTCCTTGCGCATCGTCTGCGACACTTTTGCATAGCCGTATCCCGGCAGGTCCACGAGATAGAACGACGCGCTCTTGTCCGGCTCGACGACGAAGTAGTTCAGGCATCGGGTCTTCCCCGGTGTCTGCGATGTTTTGGCCAGGCCGCGCCGTTTGACCAGCCGATTCAGCAGCGATGATTTCCCCACGTTCGACTTCCCGGCGACCGCGATCTCGACTTTGCGGTCGCGGGGCAGATCGGCGGCGTTGTAGACGCTCGTCAGATAGCGGGCTTCCATGGTCAGACGCGCACGAGGTCCCGTCCGTACCTAACAGGTTGATGAAGACGGGCGTCCCATGTCATTCTGAGCCCCGCCGTTCCTTGGCGGGCTTGTCCGCCAAAGGCGGGCGAGAATCCGCTGTTACCTTCAGGGGAAGAAACAGCAGATCCTTCGCTTCGCTCAGGATGACATTGGTGGCCACGATACGCGGTTCTCGTATTTCTTCCGCAACCTGCTACGCCGACTTCCGTTTCCCGGCGGTAAACTCCAAGACCGGCTTGGCGGTACCCCGGATCGCCTCGGCGGTCACCACGACACGTTTCAGATTGGGAATCGAGGGGAGCTCATACATGATGTCAAGCAAGGCACCCTCGAGAAACGAGCGTAGCCCGCGGGCGCCGGTCTTGCGTTTGAGCGCGCGCGTTACCACTTCGTCCAATGCCCCCGGCTCGATGGCCAGCTCGATGCCTTCCATCTCGAAGAGCGCCTGATACTGTCGGACCAGCGCATTCTTCGGCGCCGTGAGGATGCGCAACAGCGCCTCGCGGTCCAACTCCTCAAAGGCCGCCGCCACCGGCAGCCGCCCGATCAACTCCGGAATCAGACCATACTGCAGCAGATCTTCCGCCTCGACCCGTGCCAGCACGTCGGAAGTCGTTAACGCCGCCAGCGAGGCCGGGTCGGTGTGGAACCCGACATTCTTCTTGCCGATGCGCCTGTTGATGATCTCTTCGAGACCGTGGAAGGCGCCGCCGCAGATGAACAGAATGTTCTGCGTGTCGACCTTGACGAACGCCTGCTCCGGGTGCTTGCGTCCACCCTTGGGCGGGACATTGGCGACCGTGCCTTCGAGGATCTTCAGCAGCCCCTGCTGCACCCCTTCGCCGGAGACATCGCGCGTGATCGAGGGATTGGCATCCTTGCGGGCGATCTTGTCGATTTCGTCGATGTAAACGATCCCCCGTTCGGCGCGGCGCGGATTGTAGTCGGCGGCCTGCAGCAGCCGGACCAGGATATTCTCGACGTCCTCACCGACATACCCCGCCTCGGTGAGGACGGTGGCATCGGCGATGCAGAACGGCACCTCCAGCCGTCGCGCCAGCGTGCGCGCCAGCAGCGTCTTGCCGGTCCCGGTCGGACCGAGCAGGAGGATGTTGGACTTCTCCAGCTCAACCGATTCCTGCCACTCGGGATAGAAGACGCGCTTGTAATGATTGTAGACCGCCACGGAGACGATCTTCTTGGCGCGTTCCTGGCCGATGATGTACTGGTCGAGGAATTCCTTGATCTCGACCGGACGCGGCAGCTCCTCGCGCAAAGGCGCATCACCGGCATCCTCTGCCTGACCCTCGGTCAGCAGGTGGTAGCATGTGCGCACGCACTCTTCGCAGATCAGTGCCTGAAAGCCGGAGAACAACTTCCGGGCGCGCGCCGGTTCCCGCCCACAGAACGAGCAGCGATCGCGCCAGTCTGCCTTTCTGTCCGGCGATGATGGATCTTGTGGGCCGCTTCCGGCGGGGGGCTTGGAGCCACGTGATCGCGGTTTTCTCGGGGGCATTGTTGTCACCCTCCATCTGGACGCACGACACCACCCATCACGGTCGCGTCGGCCAGCGACCATGGAAGGGGAGAATGCGCCGTTGCCCAATATACCATGATCCACGCGACAACCGACAATGGGAAATCGCGCCCGGTGTCACGCAGAAACCCCTCGGGTCGCGATCCAAGGGGCCTGTGTGCGCCGGATGGTGCCGGGACGCTACGACGACTTCGGCTTCGATGCCTTCTTCACATAGACGTCGTCGATGATACCGTAGGTCTTCGCCTCTTCGGCCGACATGAAGAAATTGCGGTCGGTGTCGTGCTCGATCTTTTCCAGCGGCTGACCGGTGTGCTTGACCAGAATCTGGTTGAGCCGCTCCTTGAGCTTCAACAGCTCCTTGGCGTGGATTTCGATGTCGGAGACCTGGCCCTGCACGCCGCCCCATGGCTGGTGGATCATCACGCGCGCATTCGGAAGTGCCGCGCGTTTACCCGGCGCCCCGGCCGCCAATAGGACCGCGCCCATCGAGGCCGCCATGCCGACACAGGTCGTGGCGACATCCGGCTTGATGAACTGCATCGTGTCATAAATCGCCAACCCGGAAGAGACGATCCCGCCGGGGGAGTTCACATACAGGAAGATGTCCTTTTCCGGGTCCTCGGCTTCGAGGAACAGCATCTGGGCGATCACGAGGTTGGCGATCTGATCGTCGATCGGCGTGCCGATGAAGACGATGCGGTCCTTGAGCAGCCGCGAGTAGATGTCATAGGCGCGTTCGCCGCGCCCGGTCTGTTCGACCACGATGGGAATCAAGGTCATGGTGTTGAGTCTCCTTGCGGATTGGTATCCGGCATCCAGGCCGGATGGGTCGCGGAAACGTCTGCCTCCCCCTGTCTTGATATCATCGGCACAGGCAGACGTTCGTTTGAATCACCAATGGTACGGGATAACCTCTCCCATTGGGAGAGGTCGATCCGCCGTAGGCGGATCGGGTGAGGGAATTCATGAAACAGCAGATCCCTCGCTTCGGGATGACATGTGCGGGTATCTGATCGCGGCCATGTATACCCAGTCACTTGGGAGGGACCTAAAACACCCCTCTACGGCCGGATGATCTGCGCCGCCGGATTGAAACGGCTCTCGCTGATCTCGGCGTTGGTCAACAGGAAGTCGTAGATCTTCATCTCCAGAAGCGACCAGTGCACCTTCGCCGAGTCAGGTCGGTCCTGGGCCTGCGGCGGCCAGGCCTCGACAATCGCGTTGACCTCGGCCTTGGTAACATTGATGTTTTCGCGCTTGGCGATGTCGGAGACGGCATAATCCCAACGGAACTGCTCCACCGCCAGCGGCTCGAACCGGGTGCGGACGGTCTCGGGCGTGATGGACGGATCCTGCGCCTTCAAACGGTTGGCCACGTCGTCGAGGTATTCCTGCAGGAAGTTGCCGGGGATCGGGAACGCATTGGCCTCGACCACGCCGCGCCGTGCCTGGGCGCGCAGGTCCTTCATCGCCGCGCCTTCCATGCGGCGTTCCAGATCCTTGCGAATGACATCCCGCAGTTGGGCCAGCGTCTCGACCTTGTCGCCAGGCAGCGAACGGGCGAACTCATCATCGAGCACCGGCAGATTCTTCTGCGCCACCGATTTCAGCCAGACCCGGTAGAGCAAGGTGTTCCCCGCCAAGTCGAGATCGGGCTCATCGGCCGGATACGTGACTTCGATCTCCTTGCCTTCGCCGACTGCCATGCCATTGAGCCCCGCGTACAACTGCGGCCGGGTGCGGTCGTTGCGTAATTCGATCTTGACGTCGTTGAACTGAGTCCGTTTCACCCGGTTGAGCCGATCATAGATCTTCTGCAGGTCGCAGGTGACGACATCCCCTTCACGTGCCGGCCGTTGCACTTCGGTCGTTGTCGCGGCCCCGTCGCGAACCGATTCCAAGGCCGAATCGACATCTTGGTCGGTGACCTCATAGATCTGTTTGGTGAGCTTCAGGCCCTTGTAGCCGACGATCTCAACCTGTGGTCGTATCTCGATTTCGGCCTCGAACGTCAGGTCGCTGCCGCGTTCGAGATTGACCGCCGACAACGTCGGGGAGCCGATCGGGTCGAGCGCCAACTGCTTGAGCGCTCCGTCGAAGGCCTCCGGGACGACTGTCTCGAGGACTTCCTGACGGATCTCGTCGGCATACCGCTGGGTGACCATCTTCTCCGGCGCCTTGCCGGGACGGAAGCCGGGGATCTTCGCCTTCTGGCGGTACTTCGCGGTCGTGGCGACATAGACCGTCTCGACTTCATTCGCCGGGACGACGATCGTGATCGTTCGTTTCCAGCCCTCTTCGTTGCTGATCGTGGCCTGCAGTTGCATGATCAATCCCCTGTCTCCGCGAGGCGAAACGGCGCCGGACGGAAGCAAGCATGATACGAACCATCCTGGGGCAGTCCCAGCCTTTTCGCGCATGCCGAGCACGCCTGAACTCGGGAGCTGCACGCGGACAAGTTCCCCATTGCACCGCTCCGCAGGTTCACCTAAATTAAAGATTCCAATGGACTTGGGTCCCTCCGCCGGGGGCCTTCGGTCCATTGCCAACGGGTGTTTTGGAGGACCACATGGCTTTGGAACGCGAGAAGATCGTCCCCGTCTTCCTCGAAGAGGAAATGAAGGGGTCATACCTCGACTACTCGATGTCGGTGATCACGCAACGGGCGCTGCCGAATGTGGCGGATGGCCTCAAGCCGTCGAATCGGCGCATTCTGGTGGCGATGAACGATCTCAACCTCAATCCCGGCGCCGCCCATCGCAAATGCGCGAAAATCTGCGGCGACACCTCGGGGAATTACCATCCCCACGGCGAGCAGGTGGTCTATCCGACCTTGGTGCGCATGGCGCAGGACTTCAACATGCGCTACACCTTGGTCGACGGGCAGGGGAACTTCGGCTCGGTCGATGGCGATGCCGCCGCGGCGATGCGGTACACCGAGGCACGGCTGTCGCCGTTCGCCATGGAGATGATTGCTGACATGGAGAAGGAGACGGTCGGCTTTGTTCGCAACTACGACAATACGCTCGATGAGCCGACGGTCCTGCCCTCACGTTTCCCCAATCTCCTGTGCAACGGCTCCTCCGGTATCGCGGTGGGCATGGCGACCAACATCCCGCCGCACAATCTCGGCGAGATCACAGATGCGCTCTGCGCCCTGATCGATGATCCGGAGATCGACGACGATGCACTGCTGACGCACATCCAAGGGCCCGATTTCCCCACCGGAGGATTGATTGTCGGCCGTGCCGGAATCGCCGCCGCCAACCGTACCGGACGCGGCCAACTCACCGTCCGCGCACGCGCCAACATCGAGACACTCCCGAACGGCAAACAGAACATCATCGTCTCGGAGATTCCCTATCAAGTCAACAAGTCCAATCTCCTGGAACGCACCGCTGAGCTGGTGCGCAACAAGAAGATCGAAGGGCTTTCCGACCTACGCGATGAGTCCGACCGCGACGGCATGCGGATTGTCTTCGAGCTCAAGCGCGACGCCATCCCCGAGACCGTGCTGAACAATCTGTTCAAGCATACGCAGATGCAGGTCACCTTCGGCGTCATCAACCTCGCCCTGGTCGACGGCGTGCCGCGTGTGCTGACCATGCGTCGGCTGTTGGAGGAGTTCCTCAAACATCGCCACGAGATCATCCGCAAGCGCACCGAATACGATCTGAAGAAGGCCGAGGAACGCGCCCATATCCTCGAGGGACTGAAGATCGCGCTCGACCATCTCGATGCCATCATCAAGCTGATCCGCGCTTCGGCAACACCCGCCGAGGCCAAGGCCGGGTTGATCGAGCAGTTCAAGCTCTCGGAGATTCAGGCGCAGGCGATCCTGGACATGCGCCTGCAACGGCTGACGGGACTCGAACGCCAGAAGATCGAGGATGAGTATCTGGCCCTGATCAAGGCGATCGAGGAATATCGGGGGATTCTGGCTTCCCATGCCCGGCGGATGGCGATCGTGCATGCCGAACTGGTGGAGCTCAAAGAGCAGTTCGCCGATGCGCGTCGCACCGAGATCATCGAGGCGGTGGAGGATTTCTCGATCGAAGACCTGATCGCCGAAGAAGATGTGGTGATCACGATCTCGCATGAGGGTTACATCAAGCGCCTGACGGTCTCGGCCTATCGGCGCCAGGGACGCGGCGGCCGTGGCGTGCGCGGGATGGACACCAAAGAATCCGACTTCGTGGAGCACCTGTTCATCGCCTCGACCCACGACTACATTCTCTTCTTCACCACCGCCGGACGTTGCTACTGGCTGAAGGTCCATGAGGTCCCTCAGGGTGGCAAGCTGGCTCGCGGGAAGAACATCGCCAACATGCTCGAACTGGGCCCCCAGGAGAAGATCACCGCCTTCGTCCCAGTGAAGAAGTTCGACGATGAGCACTTCATCGTCATGGCCACGCGCAAGGGGACGATCAAGAAGACCGTGCTCTCCGCCTTCGGCAACCCGCGCAAGGGCGGTATCGCGGCGATCGATCTTCCCGAAGAAGAACACGACGAGTTGATCGAGGCCGGAATCACCGATGGAACCAATGAAATCATCCTCGCCACCCGCGCCGGGCTGGCCGTGCGTTTCCACGAGGAGCATGTCCGCGGGATGGGACGCACCGCCTATGGTGTGCGCGGCGTCTCACTGCAGGAAGACGACTCGGTCATCGGCATGGTCGTGGTCAAACGCGCCTCAACGCTGCTCTCCGTCACCGAGAACGGGTATGGAAAACGCTCCGAGATTGCCGAGTACCGCCTCACCAACCGCGGCGGCAAGGGCGTCATCAACATCAAGACCACCGAACGCAACGGCATGGTGATCGCCATCAAGGAAGTCGTCGACGATGATGAACTGATGATCATCACGCAAAACGGCATCGTGATCCGCCTGCCGTTGTCGACCGTGCGCGTCATGGGCCGCGCCACCCAGGGCGTCCGCCTCATCCACCTCGATTCCGGCGACAAGGTGATCGACGTCGCCCGCGTGGTGACGTCCGAAGAGGAGAACGGAAACGGGAATGGCAATGGGGGGAACGGCAATGGCGGAGAGGCGTGACCGCGAACGAAGAACTCCACCGTCGTTCTCTCCGCCTGCCTGAATACGATTATTCCCAAGCCGGCGCCTATTTCGTCACGATCTGTACGCAAGACAAGCGGTGTCTGTTCGGTGAGATCGTTGACGGTGCGATGCGCTCGAATGATGCCGGGCGGATGGTCGAACGGTGATGGTCGGAATTGCCGGCGAAGTTCCCCCAAATGGCGCCAGATGAATTCGTGGTGATGCCGAATCACGTCCACGGGATTGTGACGATCGTAGGGGCGGACCTGTGTGTCCGCCCTCATGACACTCCCCACGAACATGGGCGCCCACACAGGGGCGCCCCTACGGATCTAACGTGACGAACAAGACGAAGGAAAGTCCAGCCGTTAGGCGTCGTCGGTCGGTACGCCTCCGCGAGTATGACTATTCCCAATCCGGCGCATACTTCGTCACAATCTGCACGCAGGACCGGCGATGCCTATTCGGGGAGATCGTTGATGGGACAATGCGGTTGAATGATACGGGACGGATCGTGGAGGACGAATGGCTTCACACACCTACGCTCCGTCCGCAGGTCGCGCCGGACACGTTTGTTGTCATGCCCAATCACTTCCACGCGATTGTCTTCATCACCGACCGTAGGGGCGTATTGCAATACGCCCCTACGCCGCGCCTTGCGTCGCCGTCGCAAACCATCGGCGCGATCGTGCGCGGTTTCAAAGGGGCAACAACCAAACGGATCAACGCCTTCCGCGGAACACCTGGCCAACCTGTCTGGCAACGCAACTACTACGAACACGTCATCCGTAATGACGACGATCTGCACGCCACGCGCGAATACGTCCTCAACAATCGCCTGGCCTGGGCATTGGATCGGGAAAACCCGACACTGACCTGTCCATGACCACATCCCGCCGCGATTCGTGGCTCGGCGTGCTCTATTCGCTGGCGGCGATCACCGCCTGGGGCGTCTATTTTCCGCTGGCCAAGATTGTCCTGCGGACGTTGTCGCCGGTCGTCTTCCTCACCCTGCGATTGGGAATCGGTGCAGCGATCCTACTCGCTCTTTGCCTCATGGGTCGGGTGCGATTGTCGCTGGCGCGGCGTGACCTCGGCATTGTCCTCGGCGCTGGCGCCGTCGGCATCATCGCCCACCAGTTGATCCAGGTCAA
Organism: Candidatus Zixiibacteriota bacterium; assembly: GCA_040752595.1. Classification (NCBI taxonomy): domain Bacteria; kingdom Pseudomonadati; phylum Candidatus Zixiibacteriota; species Candidatus Zixiibacteriota bacterium. Next base: position 8,130 of record JBFMGX010000032.1, on the reverse strand, counting down.
CAGTCTGCGCTTCACCTCGGCGACCAACACCGGGTGGATTCTGACGTTGATTCCACCGGTCACGGGACTGCTCGGCTGGGTGTTTCTGCGGGAACGGGTGTCATGGCGCCAGGTGATCGGACTGTTGATCGCCGTCATCGGCGTCCTGTTTCTGGCGACCCGGGGGAATCCGGCACGGTTGTCGTTCGTACACAACTGGGGCGACATATTGGCACTGTGTAGTGTGCTGACCTGGTCGCTGTACACGATCATGACCAAGTCGCGCCTGATCCGCTACTCGCCGCTGGCCATCGCGACCATCCACATGACGATGGGTTTTGTCTTCTTCCTCGGACTCGGCGCCGGACGTTTGGGACGCGAGGCGGGCGCGATGTCGGCTCAGGCGTGGTGGCTGACGATCCTGATCGGCATCGTGCCGTCGGGGCTGGCTTACTACTGGTGGGCGGCGGGGCTGAAGCGCCTCTCCGCGATGAACACGAGCATGTTTCTCTTCCTCGAGGCGATCGTCGCCACGTTGGCGGGGTACGCGCTCTTGGGAGAGGAACTGACGATCGCGGTCGCCGGATACGCGGCGATCATCATCGCAGGCGTGTACTATGCACAAACCCGACCGGTCACAAGGCAATAGGCAGCGCTCGCCCGCGCCCGATCGGGTGATTGATGTCGAACGTGATCAGCCGCCGTGGCCTTCTTCTTCGACGTGCGGCTGCTGGATCTGTCCGGCGACGGCTGAATCCAAGCGGGCCAGATAGCGCGCCGGCTCGCGTTCAAAGTCCTTGATGCATCCCTTGCAGCAGAACTTGAGCTCGCGCCCCTGATGCTGATAGCTCACCGGGGCGCCCATCCCGCCCAGTTTCTCACCCGAAACGATGCACCAATCAATGGCGTACGGCTGCGCGGCCTGATTGGCCTGCGTCCCCGATTTTGGTGCGGCAGTCTCAGACTCCTTCTTCTCTGCACCGCAGCCAAGGACGAGTACACTGGCCGCCGTTAGTGCAATCGTGATCGTCAAAGCGCGATATCGTCCCATGTCCGTGCTCCTTTCGTTTTGGTCACTCCACGCAACATCAGCAGCGCATACTCGAAAGCAAGACCGGTGCCAGTGGGACAATCCCGGCTAACCCATTGAACCACAAGATAGAATCAGGTGCTACTGTGGTTTGGGACAAGAGAACTGTCTCAGATGCATCAACAGCCGCTGGATTTGACGACCATATGGAGTCGGTCAAGGGACCGAAAGCTCCTGGCGGAACTCCTGCTGGAGTGCCTTCTGGGCGGATGCGAGAAATCGCTCGTCGATCACGCATGTCACAGCGGCGTCGGCGGCCGTGATCATGTCGATGTTGATACCATGAGCCGACAACGCCCGAAACATCCGCCCCGCCACTCCGGGCAGACGACGCATCTCTTGGGAAATCAAACTGATCGCGGCGACATCATGACGCTCGCTCACGCTCTGGGCCGAAAGCTCGGCCCGGGCTGATTCCAAGAGGCGGGCCAGCCGCACCGCATCGTCGGCGCCGACGGTCACGGATACGTCGCTGCGACCCACGGCTGATCCGGCCGAAGCCAAGAGCAGGATATTGATCCCCGCGGCACCGAAGCGGCCGAACAGATCCGCCGCGACGCCGGGTCGATCCGGTACATTATGGATCGTGAATTTGCAGATATGTGGATCGGTCGTGATCGCCAGTCTGGTCATGGGCACAATCTCCCGCGCGGGTCGACTGCGGCAGGATAGCGCGATCGCGATCCGAACACAAGCAGGCAGAAGGGCGAATGATGTGAATGTGATGGGGCATCAGCGCACCGTGATGGAGTACGGCAGTTCATACCGCACATTGGCATCACTCGCAATCCACGAGGTCAGCGGGAACGAGCCGAGCGCAGACCGCAGGAACCCGCCCATCGACCCAAGCCCATTGGTCTGCGCGAGCGGACCGGCATCAAACAGACGCCATTCGGGCCGAGGCAGCAGTTGGATGCCGATCGCGTCACCAGACTCGATTCTTCCCATACGGGCCGCCACCGCGATGACCTCACGCAGGTCGGCATGGCGATCCACCAGTCCCCGGCCACACGCCGCGGTTCCGGACCAGACCCGTCCCTGCCCGATCGCGTCCACCGAGTCCTCGGCGAGATGTCTCCCGGCAGCCACGATGGAGACGAAGCGCCCATACGCCCTCAGCATCTGATCGCGGACGACGACGCGTTCGGTCGAGTCGAACGCGCGACCGGCGCTGTACATCGCGGCGTAAGGCCCCCGCGTCAGGACCTCACGATCCAGACCCGCCTTGTCGTACAGCCCCGAGAGATCCAGTTTGCCGGCGATCACACCGATCGATCCGGTGATGGTGTTCGGCTGCGCGAAGATCGAATCGGCGGCACAGGCGATGTAGTATCCCCCGGAGGCTGCCACGTCGGCCAATGACACCACCACCGGTTTCTTCGCTCTGGCCTGCGCCACTTCACGCCAGATGGCATCGGCGGCAAAGATCGACCCGCCGCCCGAATCGATGCGCAGCACGATCGCCTTGACGCGGCGGTCGGCGGCGGCACGGCGAATCGCCTGAACGATCGTCCGTTCCCCCATGACATCGCCCCAGAGCGGCGCGGTGCCGTCGACCCCTTCGACCATGGAGCCGGAGGCGAAAACCACCGCAACCCGCGGATGGGTCCACGCTGACGTCGCATAATGTCGGCCCGCCAACTGTGCCTGCGTAACGTGCCCCCAGACCGGACCGGCGCATGCGCGCACGAGGCTGTCCAGACGGTCGGCATAGATCACCTCGTCGATCAGCCCCGCGCCACGGGCATCGACCGAGACGTACGGTCCGTGATCGATCCACGCGCGCACCCGTTCGCTGCTCACACCGCGCGACTGTGCCATCTCCGCGACCCAGCACGAATCGAGATCGTCCAGCAGTGCATTGAGTGCCTCACGGTGGGCCGGGGACATGTCCGTCCGCGTCAACAGGTCGGATGCGGTCTTGTACTCGCCGACGTGTTCCAGGTCGGCGACGATACCAAGCTTGCCGAGCAGACGCGTCGCAAAGACCACTTCGGACTTGAGCCCGACCAGATCGACCGTGGAGACCGGAGGAACGACGATGCGGTCCGCGGCCGTCGCCAGATAGTATTCACTGTTCGTGATGTTGCCGTCACAATAGGCCACCGTGAATTTCCCCGCGGCGCGCACACGGGCCAGCGCCTGACGCAACTCCCGCCGGCGTGCCCAACCCAGTTCGGGATCCTGGATGCGAAGAACAACAGCGCGGATGGATGGATCGGTCTCCGCCTTGCCCAGCATATCGATCCAATCCCATGTCGTATACGGGGTCCGACCAAAGAGGAGTCGGGGCGGTCGGCGATCGGGAATCGCGCCGGTCAGATCCAGATGGACGACTTCGCGGCGGACGTGGACCAGCGGGCGCTGCCGCTGGGAACGGATTCCCGCACAGGCCACACCACCGCGCCAGCCATCGTGACGGTCAAAGGTCGCGTGCGATCCGGTGAGGAAACTCGTCAGGTTCAGACGTCCGCCCAGCGAGTAGCTCCGATCCCGGCCGACATCGGCATAGAGCGTCAGGCCATCGGTCACCTCCCAGGCGGCGCCGACACGATAGGTGCCGTCAAACAACGCCTCCGACGTCTGCTGATACCAATCGCCGCCCACGGTCAACCGTCGGTCCAGAAACCGCCATGCCGCTGAATAGGCAAACCGCGCATCGGAGCGTTCGCCGTGCACCTTCATGCGATTGTAGTTGTCGACCACGACCGCGAGGGCCAAGCGGTTGTTCGGCCGCCACCAGAGGCCGTGCGACCAGAAATGCGACTTGTCCTGGACCGGATCGTCCGATGACCGCCACTGGTACGACGATCCCAGGGCCAGCGCCCGCTCGGCGGATGTCGCCAACCCGATGGTGTAGGAATGCCCGGCCGGGGTCCGGTCGGCGCCATACCATTCGATCGCCACGCCGATGCCGCGCAGCGCGGCATAGAGCGCGTCATTGCCATGGAATGAGGAATCTGAATATGTATGATAGTAATCCAGGGCGAACTCGGGATCTGACCCCAGCGCCGACGGATTGAATCGCAAAGCCGAAGGTCCCTGTGCCATCGCCGCCGGCGTGAACGGCAACAGCACGCGGTCGCGGGGGAAGAGCTCACCGGCCATCGCACAACATCCCGGCCAAAGGACCACGGCCGCGAAGCACCAACACACGAGGCGCCGCGACCGCCGCGCCTCGGTCATGGTACCGTGCCCACCGACATTCATCTTCTCCCCTCCTGCTGGGGGCGGGTGAAGGCAAAAGTGCAACCACGCCCGACCGCCACCGACAGTCGCAATATCAGATCAGTGCCCCGATCGCGCGACCCAAAAACCGCTGACAGGAAATGGGAGGGGAGACAAGAGGCGAGCTGGCTGATGTACCTATCGCCCGGTCAGGTCGATCCGGCCGAAGCCACTGACGTCGACGTCGATTAGGCCCTGACCGGAGCCACAGACACCTTCCAAGCGACCCGTCCGCAATTGATTGGGGTGAGTCTGGACAATCAGCCCCTCGGTGTGGATTCGCCCCCCGATGCCGACCACAAGATTCAGCCGCGCCGACAGTGAGCGCGGCACCTTCAGACTGACCGGCGCGTTGCCGTTGCGGACTTCCAACTGGGCATCACCGAATTCGATGATCTCGGCCTCGATTGGGGCATTGGACCCGCGCAGCGAGGACTCCGATCCCACCAGCACCAGATCGGACAGCGTAACGGGGGCATTCTCGGTCTCAACGTCGACGGCGCCGGCCAGACCACGCACCGAAATCGACCCCGACGTGTTGACGAGGCGCGCGGCCCTTTCGGCGGCGGAAATCGCGCCACGGACTTCCAAATCGGCATAGCTGGTCTGGGCGCTGATTTCACCGCGTACCTCGGCCAGCTCGATGGCGGTGTACGACCCGGTCACCGATGTTCGTCGGGTCACTCTCTGCAACTTGACACGGCCGAACTCGGTGTCGACAACGGCGGCGCCGAACGGTCCGGCCAGATCAAATTCGAAGAACCGGGCGCCGACATTGATGTCCCAGTCCGGTGGAATGGTGACCGTCACTTCCGCACGCGCGGACCACTCGCTCCCCTGCCAGGGGGCATTGCTTTGGGCCTTCAGGTCGATCGTCAGAATCGAATCCGAGAGCACGAGATCGCAGGCGATCAGACGCTCCCAATCGTATGCCATGTCGGCCGAGGGAACGCGGAAGACCTTGACCAGCTCCACGCGAACCGAATCCACCGGCCGCGTAGTCAGAGTGACCGTTCCGCCGAGATTGGACGACCCAATCAGGTGCAGCTTGGATATCCCCGGCACGGGAATCTGCTGGACGCTTTCGGACATGAATCGTCCGCCCCCCAGCTTCTGAATCTTGACGACTTGGGCCGACGGTTCTGTCGCGCCTGCACCCAGGACGATTGTTGCCCACGCGATACCCAGGAAGGCGGCCGATAGGTTGTGGCGATGAGGTGTCATCACGGTCCGATCCATCCCCCGGACAAGTTACGCAATACCGCCTCTGCGGTTGCAGGACATTGTCTCATCGCTCCCTTACCCCTCCATGTCCTGCTTGGTGACGGGTCAGGCGGTCGATGAGAAGGGCCCCCGCCACAGCGACGTTCAGTGATTCGACCCCATGCCGAAGCGGCACATGCAGTCTGTCGGCGGGAATCGTGCCCCAAACCGGATCGTGGGGAATCGTCTCGCCGCCCAATACGAGTGCCCACCGAGAGACGGGCCGTCCGGAATCGGGAATCTTGCCCCGATGCGCGTCGGCGATCAGGATCGCCAACCCACTGTCGCGGCACCAACTGGCGGCCTCCGGGGCGTCGACTCCATCGTGCACCGGAAGATGAAACAGAGCGCCGGCCGTGGCACGGACTGTCTTGGGGTTGGTCAGTTCGACCGAGCCAGCCGTGATGATGATCCGGTCGATGCCCAGTCCGGCCGCAGCCCGAATGAGTGTGCCGAGGTTGCCGGGGTCGGCAATGTGATCACAGATCAACACGCGACAATCGCGTTCGGGCGGTACGCGCACCCCCGTGAGAGATTGGGGATGCCATCGCAGCAAGGCGGCGACACCGGCGGCGTGCCGCGTGTCCGCCAGCTTCTCGAAATCGCGCCTCGCCACCCGCAGCACGGACTTTGGCAGTTGCCCGACTTGAAAGGCCAGATGACGCATTCCGGCAAGACCTTGATCGTCATCCGCTGCCATCACACATTCGACGTCCTGACCGGACAGCATCGCCTCGCCGACAAGACGCACGCCTTCAATCAACAGTAGCCCGGTCTGTGCCCGCCCCTTACGCGTGCCGAGCTTGTGCCATTCGGACAGCCGACGGTGCGAGACAACCGGCCACTGTTGGGGATCCAAACGGCGAACCATGGACTTACGAAGCCATGGCCGCTCCTGACCGCGCAAGCGCTTTTGTGCGGACGTCGCAAGCGATGCACGCTTCGGGGCATTGTGCTGTCGGCTGTCCATTGCTTACTTGGCACGTCATGTCCGACGGGCCGTCGACAAAGGAGCGATTCCACCGCGAAGTTTGGGCGCTCGCCTGGCCGATGGCGGCGACCAATCTCCTATCGCGCGGCGCGGCCATTGTCGACACGGCGATGGTCGGTCGTCTCTCGGAGATCGCGCTGGCCGGTCTGGGCATGGCACAGATTCCGGTCTTCTTCGCGATGGCCATCCAGCGCGGACTGGGTATCGGCGGACAGGTCTTGATCGCCTATCACACCGGCGCCGACGAGCCGGAGCGCCGTCTGAAAGTGGCACGAGCCGTGGTCGTGCTCGCCGGTCTGGTCTCGTTGGGCTTGGCGGCGATCCTGTGGTTGGCCTCGCCCCAGATGTGCCGTTGGATGGGCGCCGACGAGGCGATGTTGGCGGAATCACTGCGGTTCCTCCATGTCTACTACATTGCGCTCGTGTTCTCGGGGGCGTTCTATGTCTTCTCGGCGATCTTCCAGGGGGCGGGTGATGCGAAGACCCCTCTCTACGTGACACTGGGCGTAAACCTGCTCCACGTGCTGGTCGCCTACGCGACGATCTTCGGCAAGTTCGGCATCCCGGCACTCGGCGTGGCAGGCTCCGCGTGGGGAATCGGCGTCTCGGAGGCCATCGGAACCCTGGTCTTGGCGGTGATCGCGACGCGTCGCGGCCTGTGGGCCCCGGGGATCAGGAACCTGTCTCTGGGCGCGGCCAAGGCCGTCTGGCGGCTGGGTGCCCCCACGGCAGGTGAGCGCCTCTTGGTCAACACCATGCAGGGGATCTACTACCGCTTTCTGGCTGGTTTTGGCGCCGCCGCCATCGCCGCCCATCGCATCGGCATCGACATGGAGGCGATCTCGTTTCTCCCGGCACTCGGATTCGGGCAGGCCGCCACCACCATGGTGGGACAACGGCTCGGTGCCAAAGACCCCGATGGAGCCCGCAAGGCCGGGTGGGTAGCGACGCAGATTTCGGCGCTCTTCATGGCCATCTTGGGCGCCTCGTTCTATCTGTTCTCCGAACAATGGATGCGCCTCTTCACCGACGAATCTGAGATCATCGCGCTCGGCGTGCAGTTCTGCGCCGTCGCGGCATTGATCCAGGTGCCGCTGGCGTTCGCCATGGTCGTCGCCGGCGCCCTGCGTGGCGCCGGTGAGACACGTTGGGTGATGTTGACCCCGATCGTCGGCGGGTGGCTGGTGCGGCTCCCGCTCTCGTATGTGTTCGGGTATACGCTGGGATACGGCCTGGTGGGCGTTTGGTGGACGATGCTGGCCGACTGGGTGGTGCGCGGGGTCATGGTCTCGATCAAGTTCCGCTTCTTGCGGTTCCGATTGGCCGAACAGGTCTCTGTCCCACCGAAACCGGCACCGGGCTCTGACACGCGCGACCTCGCGGGATGAGTGCGCGGTCGACCGACACGCACCGATATGACTCGCCACCTCTCCTGCTGATTCTGGGTATCTGTTGTGCCACGGGTCTTCAGACCCGTGCCGCCAGCCTTCTCGCGACGGGGATTCACGGGTCTAAAGACCCGTGGCACCGGGCTCTCGTGGCCCAGCCGAACTTGTAAGACCGGTTGTAGGCCCGGTCG
>JBFMGX010000031.1 GCA_040752595.1 Candidatus Zixiibacteriota bacterium | reverse complement strand
CTTGTTCATCGAATGGCTCCTCCTTTCGGGGTTTCTCGAACTCGGCTAAGCTCAAGAAACCACACGGGTTGGAGCCGTTCAACTTTCAATCGCCCCAGGCGATTTCAACTAAGAATGGGATACCGCCACCAGGCGGATGTTGTGCTGTCGCGCAAACTCTTTCAGCATGGGGTGCCGGTGCGAAGAGAGGTTGTCCAAAATGAGGTAAAGGCGGGTCGCTTTTGGGTAGCAGGCCCGCAGACGTCGCCAAGCGGACAAAAGATCACGACTGGTCTTCCGTTTGTGAATCGTCCCGGCCAGACAATCATCATGAACATCGTAGAAAGCCAGAAACTGCTCCGTGCCGGCTCGACGGTGGTAGGTGGCCCGGAGGCGCTGCGGATGTCTTTGGGCGCCCAGCAGACTCCCGGCAGCGGACGCAGCTCCATGGGGCCACATTCATCGAAACAGACGACCGCGCTTTGGGGCGGCGCTTGGGCATACAGTCTCAGGATGCGGTTTTTTTTGACTCGAAGTCGGGATCCGGCGACTCTTTCCACGTCTTGGTCCGCTGAAAGCTGATCCCCTCCCGCCGCAGCAGACGACGCACCCACTCATTGGATAAAGCCGGGAGCAGTTTCTTTCTTTGGCAGTACTCCCGTAGCTTGGCGACCGACCAGTGCGTGAAGGGCAACCCTAAGTCTGTCGGGCGCGCCAGAGCCGTCGTGATCAATTGCCGCACCTGCCGACCGGACAAAGACGACGGCCGCCCATCCGGGTTAGGAACGTCTTCAAATCCGGCAAAACCCTCTCGATTGAACCGATGCACCCAGTCATAGACGGTCGTTAGATGCATCCCCACGCGGTCGGCGATCTCGGCGGCCGGACGCCCTCGCGCCGCTTCGTCCACGACTCGATACCGCCCGTAAATCCGCACCGACAGCTTCTTGTCCCGCAGCTTGGCCTTCAACCACTGCCGCTCCGAAGGCCGGAGCGCCCGCAATCGAACCTCCACCGGACGTGCCATACTGCCTCCCCCCGGAGCAATATGCGTCAGCCGGTTGTTAATGGCAAATAATCGTTGCTAAGGGACTAGCCGTGCGGGCCGTAGGCGTTCGGAAGCGTTGCAGTACTTCGAGCAGCAGTTACCGCAGTTCAACCATCGGGGGCAGAGGGAGAAACACCATGCGTAAGAGCAGTTGGGTCTTGTTGGCTGTGTTCCTCGTGCTGGGAGCCGCGTCTTTGGCAGCCGCATTCCCGCACGTGATCAACTACCAGGGAATCCTGCGCGACGCGGCCGGCAAGGTCGTGGCGGACGGTCCGCACTCCGTCACGTTCCGGTTCTATAACGACCAAGCGGCGGGGAACAAGCTATGGGAAGAGACTCAGTCCATCACCACAAAGTCGGGCCTCTTCAATGCGCTGCTTGGTTCGACTATCGAGATCCCCGACACGGCGTTCGCGAATGACTCGTGGCTCGGCATCGTCGTGGGAACTGATCCGGAGATGGCTCCGCGCACGCGTGTGGCTTCGGTTGGGTATGCCTACCAGGCCCGGAACGCGGACAAACTACAGGGATTGGAGCCGGGGGAATTGGTCTATCCGTCCACTCCGGGACGTGTGTTCCGTGCATATGCATCCGCGGGCGGTGGCACCACCGTGATGCTCTCTGGCCCCTCAGGACGAATCCGACAGATTACCGGAATCTACGTCAGCGAGTATTCGCGCTCGGGTCCCTTTGACTGTGCCCTGATCATCGGCGGCATGGACGCAATGGCCCTCTCCAGCCCTGACGGTTTCGCCTCCTGGTCGAGCGACGGTGGGGCGCCGATTGAAGTCGGACCTGCCGAATCCGTTGAGTTCCGAACCTGCACCAGTGTTCCTCAGGCGATCATCGTCACAGGATTCGAATACTGATCCGTATCCGAACGCCAAGATGACAGTCATTGAAATGCCTCCCTGGAGGTAGATGCATGACAAGATCACAGACCGTTCTACTTGGCGCCCTGCTCGCGGCGACAGCCGTCGGCCTCCCGTTCGCGGCCAGCGACCGTCCGCCAGCGCAGCGCAATGTACCGAAACCGACGACACGGTCAGCGGCACCCGTGACTGCGAATGGACCGCGCACTTTGAGCGAACCAGCGGTCGCCGCTCCAGCAGTTGTCGACACAGGTGCACAAGCACCGATCTCGGCCACTTCGGCGAACTACTCAATCGATTGGCATTCCCTGAACGGCGGAGGTCTGATCGACGCCTCTTCCACGAACTTCAAAGAGGGGATGTCCATAGGCCAATCAGTGGCAGGGGAGGCCACATCACCCTCGTACCATTTGGGGATCGGGTTCTGGTATGGAACATGTTCGTGTCCCTGCCAGGGCGACCCGCTGTGTGACAGTATCACAAACGTCCAATACGTGGTCCTGACCGTCAACGTGGGTTTCCGGGGCGTCGCACCGGTTTTTGATCCCGAATGCCCCCGCGAACGCACGGACGTCAACTGTGACGGGGTGACAACCGTCATTGACGTCGTGAAGATGGTTGAGGTGGCATTCCGGGGCGCCGATCCGGCGGTGGAGTTCTGCCATCCCTGTGAGCCATGAACGCCGGTGTCCTTTGTGGGGGCGCACGGCCGTGCGCCCATCAACGTGGGCGTACAGCCGTACGCCCCTACCATCGTAGGCACGGACGTGTTGAGGTCATGCCATTCATGCGGAATGTAGGAGTCCTGCAACAGTGACTCTGGAGAACATATGAAACCGACCCGCTACTTGATCGCCATCGCACTCTGGGCTTTGATCACCGCGTCGACCGCCTGGTCCCAACAGAGCACGACCGGCCCGAAACCGCCGCCGGGGATCGAGCGCGGCCGCACCGAAAAGCGGCTGTCGCAGGTTGTCATACCCGGCGTGCCCGCCTACCTCTGGCAGCACGGCTGCGGCCCGACCGCCGTCGGCATGGTCGTCGGCTACTACGACAATTTCCGCCCCAACTTCGTCCCGGGCAACTCCGCCACCCAAACCGCGGCGGTCAACGCCATGATCGCCGGCGACAACGAGAATTTCGTCTGCGGCGCGGCATACTCCGATCACTATCACGACTATTCGTGCCCGATAGATAATGCCCCGGGGCCGTTCCAGCCCGATCGCTCCGAAACCGGCGGCGCCCATGTGAGCAATTGCGTGGGCGATTTCATGCGGACGTCCTGGAGCGCCGCATACAATTTCTATGGCTGGAGTTGGTTCACGGATGTCTCGACATCGTTCATGAACTATGTGAACTCGGTCGATGCGATGGCCAATCCCGCGGCGGCTGAGCATGATTATTACTCATTCATTTGGGTCCGTCTGAAGGCAGAGATCGACAGCGGCCGGCCGGTGGTGTTGCTCGTCGATACCAACGCCGACGGCGTCACCGACCACTTCGTCACGGCACTCGGATACGACGACGTCACCACGGAGGTCGGAATCTACGACACATGGGATACCCAGCTCCATTGGATCACCTGGCGGCCGATGGCCTACGGCGTGTCGTGGGGCATCTACGGCCTGACAACGTTCACACTGGTGACCAACGATCTGGATGGCGACGGCACGCCCAACGATGCCGACAACTGCCCGATGACGTACAACCCGTCCCAGTCCGACGGCGACGGTGACGGCAAAGGCGACGTCTGCGACAACTGCCCGACGCAGTCCAATTCCGATCAACTCGACAGCGATGGTGATGGTATCGGCGATGCGTGCGATCCCTGTCTGGCGGACACGCCCTATCTGATTCTGACCGGCGCACAGGAGGCGATTGGTTTGGGATGGAGTGTTGCCAATACCGGAGATATCGACGACGACGGCGTTGACGACATCATCGCCGGGATCAACGGCCAGCGTCCGGGACCGGGAGAACCGGGACGTGCCTATGTCTACTCGGGTCGGGACGGTTCTCTCATGATGACCCTGACCGGCCAGGCACCGCGCGATTGGTTCGGGTCTGCTGTGGCCGCCGCGGGCGATGTGAACCGGGATGGTTACGATGACATCCTCGTCGGCGCCAACGCCAACGACGCCGGCGCGTTCAATGCCGGGCGCGCTTATCTGTTCTACGGACGTTCCGGACCCTTCCCGATCGCGATTCCCGCCGGCAGCGCCGACCTCATCATCACCGGAAATACCGAAGCCGACTATCTTGGCTCATCGGTGGCCGGTCTCGGCGACGTGGACGGCGACACCCTTCCCGATCTGCTGATCGGCGCTCCCAGCTACACGGTCGGGACACCTGGCCCCGGACGGGCATTCATCTACTCCGGCAAGACCGGGGCACTGGTACGGACGTTCACCGGCGAAGCCGGCGGTGATCAATTCGGCCTGGCCGTCGCCAATGCCGGTGACGCGAATGGCGATGGCATCGACGATGTGATCATCGGCGCGCAAGGGAATGACGCCGCCGGACCGCAGGCGGGTCGCGCCTATCTGTACTCCGGCAGCACGGGTGCGCTGCTCCACATTCTCACCGGCGAAGCCAGCGGCGGAAACTTCGGCGCCGCCGTGGCCGGGACCGGCGATGTCACCGGCGATGGACGCGCCGACATCCTGGTGGGTGCACCGTACCTGGAAACCGGCCGCGCCTATGTCTTCTCCGGCGTCGATGGTGCTCAGTTGTACACGCACGAGGGCGCGATTGCCGAAAGCCAGCTTGGTGCCGCCCTCTGCGGCACCGGTGACGTCGATGGTGATCTGCGCGCCGACTATGCGGTTGCTGCTCCTGGGCAGGATCGCATCTATCTCTATTCCGGCGGATACGGCAGTCTCCTGAATATCCATTCCGGATCGGGACAAGAACCGAGCGAGAACTTCGGACATGCGATCTGCGGATCGGGCGATTACAACCGCGACGGCATCCGCGATCTGGCTGTCGGCGCCTGTTGGAATGCGAGTGGAGGCGCCGACGCTGGACAGGTCCGCGTCCTGCTGCTGGGCGACGTCGACGCCGACTTCTACCTCGCCAGTTGCGACAACTGCGCCACCGTGGCAAACGCCGATCAATCTGACACGGACGGCGACGGCTGGGGCGACGCCTGCGACAATTGTCCGACGGTCCCGAATCCGGACCAAGCCGACGCCGACAGCAATGGGGTCGGTGATGCCTGCAACTGTTCCTGTCCCTGCCACGGAGACCCGCAGTGCGACAGCGTCGCCAATCTGCAGGACGTCGTCAAGACCGTCGACGTCGCCTTCCGGGGCGCGACGCCGGTGACCGATCCGGTCTGTCCCCGTCAACGCACCGACGTCAGTTGCGACGATGTCACGACCGTCGTCGACGTCGTCAAAACGGTCAACGTCGCTTTCCGCGGCGCCAGTCCGGCGACGGAGTTTTGTGCGCCGTGCGAGCCGTAGAACCGTCACTCATCTCTTGACGAAGCGGGAGCGATGCGTTTACCCTGAAGGACTATGGGACCCCACATGAACATTCGCCGTCGCCAATTGATCGCTCTGGTCACACTCTTTGTCCTGTCGCCCGCCGGATGCAGTGGCGATAAGGGAACAGGAACAAAGCCCCCGCCCCCAACACTGTCCGGGAATCAGGTCGTCATCGAATCGAAAACCGTGTCGGGCGGCGCCGATTCGGTCACCGTCGGTATCTATGTGGCCAATGAGGTCGCCCTGAACGGACTCGTCATCCCCCTGGAGTTCCGCGCCGTCACGCCGGGTTCATACATCACCAACTCATGCAAACTCAATATGCCGTCCGATCGTCGCATCGGCGCCAGTCCGCTGACCGACATGGTCGTGAAGTTGACCTATGGCGATACGGGCGGCGTCCCTTGCTCAGGGCCAACATCCGGTACCTATGCGATCAGTTCCCCGATCGACTTCACCAGTCCGGATGGCTTCATGTGGGCGGGAATCAGCACTGCGTCGCCACCCACGCTCTACTATCTGCCGCCGGGACAGGACGATCAGGCCGGGCAGTTCGACAACTGGCCTTCGGAGGGAGAGTCAAAGGCATATGTCGCCGGGCCGTCGTTCGAGTTCGTCTTCGATGTAACAAGCACCATGGGAACATTCGAGATCGACACCTGCTGTGTGACTCCTGGCAACCACCTGGAGGGGACCGATCTCGAAGGGGGGACTCTCCTCCCTTCCTTCACCAAGAGTGTGATCACACTGCGTTGATCGGGCATCGCGGCGCTGCGTCAATGGTCCGTGGCGGCGCGCTGACCCTTGAAACCTTCTCGCGCCAATCGACGTAGATGGCCTATCCTCGGGCTTTGCGGGGATGACCTCGCGAAACCCAGATGGGGTTGACGGCACACGGTTTGTTCGTTACCCAAGCCCCCCCTTCCACATGATCCGAGCCGACAATCTGCGGAAGCGATACGGCGCGCTCACCGCCGTGGACGGCGTCTCGTTTGCGATCCACCCCGGTGAGACCTTCGGGCTTCTCGGCCCCAATGGCGCCGGCAAGACCACGACGATCAATCTGATCGTGGGGAGTCTGGTGCCTGATGCGGGCGCCGTGTTCATCGACGGGAAGGCCGATCCGACCAATGCCGCGGTGCGTCGCCAGATCGGGTACGCGCCGCAGGCGTTGGCGCTCTATGAGGAGTTGACCGCCCATGAGAACCTGGCCTTCTTCGGCCGGTTGTATGGGTTAGAGTCACGACGCCTGCGCGAACGCGTCGACTACGCCCTCGATCTCGCCGGTCTGACCGACCGTCGGGGGGACAAGGTCACAACATTCTCGGGGGGCATGAAACGCCGGTTGAACATCGCCTGCGCGATTGTCGCCGACCCTCCGGTTCTCCTCTTGGATGAGCCGACGGCCGGTGTCGACCCCCAGTCGCGGAATCTGATCTTCGACAAGATCGCGTTGTTGCGCCGCCAGGGACGCACGATCGTCTACACGACACACTATATGGAGGAAGCGCAGCGACTGTGCGACCGGGTGGCGATCATGGACCACGGTCGGATTCTCGCTCTGGACACAGTCGAGCGTCTGATCGAGCTACATGGCGGCACATCCGTCATCGAGGCGGAGCTGGACGCGATACCCGACAACCTCGAGTCGATGGGCGCCTCCATCGACGGCGATCGGTTGCGTCTGGAGACAGACAGACCATTGGAGGAACTGGCACGGCTGACCGGGTCGGGGATGCGCCTGCGGACGTTGCGACTCGACCGGGCCGATCTGGAAACCGTCTTCCTGAACCTGACCGGCCGGAGATTGCGCGACTGATGAATGTCCTGGTCGCCATGGCGGTCAAAGACCTGCGCCTTCTGGGGCGGGACAAGTTTGCTCTGTTCTGGGTGTTGGTGTTCCCCCTGCTGATGGCGTTGTTCTTTGGCGCCATCTTTTCATCCGAAGGTCGGAGCATCTCGCGGCTCCGGATCGCCGCCGTCGATGAGGCAGGCACCGAACAGGCGGAGCGACTGATCCGGCAGTTGGAGAAATCCAGCGCTCTGTCGGTGCGACGAATGCCCAAGGACTCCGCGCGGGCGCTGGTCGGCGCGGGACGGCTGGTCGCCTATGTTGCGGTCGGACCAGGAGAGAACCGGGCTCGCAACATGGGTCCATGGGAGCCCCCCGGAATCGAGATTGGCATCGATCCCGCGCGCAAGGCCGAGGCCGGATACTTGCAGGGATTGGTCACCGAGGCCTACTTCACGCAACTGCAGGCGGTGACCACGGACCCGGCACAATCCCGGGATTGGATCCGAGGCAGTCTGGCCGTCCTTGACTCGGCCCGCGAAATGCCCGGCGAGAAGCGTCAGGTGCTGAAGGATCTCCTCACGGCTCTTGATAACTATGGCACGGTATTCGACTCGGCGAGCCGCGCGCAGTCGTCCCCGTTCGCCAAGTTGAACATCGCGATGACCGAAATCACCGCCCGTGCGAAGCACCCGCGCTCGAGTTTCGAAATCACCTTTCCCCAGGCGATGCTGTGGGGACTGTTGGGCGTCACGCTGGCCTTCGCCCACTCGATTGTCGGCGAGCGCACAGGCGGCACCTGGCTTCGACTCCGTGTCGCGCCGATCAGCCGGGGACAGATTCTCGCCGGGAAGGCGCTGGCGAGTCTGATCGCCTGCGTGACCATCAGCGTCTTCCTCATACTGGTGGGGCGCGCCATCTTCGGCGTCCGGTTGACCAATCCTCTCGGTGTGGTCGTCGCCATCCTCAGTTGCGCGCTCTGTTTCTCCGGGTTGGTGATGATGATCAGTGTCCTCGGCAAGACCCAGCAGGCAGTCGCCGGCGCCGGGTGGGGGATCATGCTGATCATGGCGATGATCGGCGGCGGCATGGTGCCTCTGATGGTCATGCCCTCCTGGATGCTGGTGCTCAGCAACATCAGCCCGGTGAAATGGGGAATCTACGGGCTGGAGGGCGCCATCTGGCGTGGCTTCACCCTGTCGCAGATGATGTTCCCCGCCGGGATTCTCGTCATCGTCGGCGCCGTCGCCTTCACCATCGGTGTCGTCATCCTCTCCCGCAGCGACGGGTAAGTGAGTTCTATGCCGTGGCTGCTTGTGTCAGCATGGGTGTCTCCTGCCAATCACATCGAGATAGGGAGAGCAATCTGCCCAGCGAGTGTCCTTGCCGGAGATGCCTGATCGGTCCATACAGTATGGGTTGTCCCAGGAGGATGGAACGATGAAACCGGCATCAGCAATCACGATCATCTTCCTCATCGTCGTCGCGGTTGGGCACCTTCTGCGCCTCCTGCTTCAGGTCGAAGTCATGGCCGGGAGCGTGCGCGTGCCAATGTGGATGAGCGCCGTCGCGTTCGTGTTCACCGGTGCGCTGGCGACCGCTTTGTGGCGGGAGACGAGACCCAGGTAGCCCCGACGGCATGTCACCATGCGGCGGGGACGAAGTCGAATCTCAATGTCAGGTCGTGCAATCGGACGCGGCCACCATGGAGGTGCCGCGCGGTCCTCACAGCCCGTGGCCGATGCGGCTCCAGCGCACGCGCTGCGGGAAGTGGGCCAGATTGTAGAACGGGATCGTCAACAAAGGTAGAATGTACGGGCTTTCCCACTTGGGCGCATCGGGGTCGGGCGCCCATGACCAATAGACAAACAACGCCTTGCCGCGAATCAACTTCCGATCCAGAAAACCCCAGTCCCGCGAGTCGCGCGAATCATCGCGGTTGTCACCCAACACGAAGATATGCCCCGGCGGAACATTGACCGGTCCGAAGTTGTCGCGGTTGGAGAGATTGGCCGGAAGCGTGCGCGAGTCCAAGAACGTCAACTCGGCAGGCACCGGCGCCGGAGTGCCGTTCACATAGACGACCTTGTCCCGGATTTCCACGCTCTGGCCTTCCACGGCGATGCACCGTTTGACGAAATCCTTCGAAGGATTCAGCGGGTATTGAAAGACCATGATGTCGCCCGGCTTGGGATCTCCGAGCTGGTATGCCAGCTTGCTGACCAAGAGGTAGTCGCCGGGCAGAAGCGTGTTGACCATCGAATCGGAGGGAATGCGGTAAGCCTGCACGACGAATGTCCGCAGGACCACGGCGACGATGGCGGCCACCAGGATCGCTTCCAGGTAATCCCGCACCGCACTGCGCTGCTTCCTTGCTGCCACGGCCATAATGTCCCCGCGATGTCGCCACTGAAGGACAGTACCGCCGGCCCCCGGGCGACATCTCTTCTATTCATCGGACAAAGGCGGCTTGTCGTTTAGCTCCCCTGGGCGTTTGCAAGCGCTGGCGCGACAATCAGATACGCCGTCCGCGGGAGAGGGTGCCGCACGGTGGCTCCCGATGGCTGCCGATCCCATGGCAACGGAGAACACCGCAACCAGCTTATGCATAAATGCGTATATGCACATGGAGCGATGTCATGACGAAGCGTGCCCCCGGTCCTGTTGATCTGTCCCCCGCGCTGCGGGCGCTGTCCGATCCCACCCGGCTGAAGATCATGCTCATGCTGGAGGGAAGGAGACGGACCGTCGGCGAAATCGTGGAGTTCTTCGCCCTGTCGCAGCCGACGATTTCCCGTCACCTGCAGGCGCTGGCCCAGGCGGGATTGGTGCGACGCGAACGTCAGGGGCAGCGCGTGTTCTACGCCATCGCTACCGAACGCATGCGCACTGTCTGCATCGACCTGGCGGCCTGTTTCCCCTGCTGCTGCCGGTCCATCGAGATCATCGCCGTCGGTCCGTCGGCAACTGCAAGAGCACGGCGGACCCGAACCGAAACGCACAGCCGAAGTCGGAAAGGAGGGACGTCATGAAGCGGTTTATGGTTCCGCGCGCGGCGCACTGTTGCGGAGGCGCCAAACGCCGGTCCTGGGCAGGACAGTAAAAGGCCCGTCCGACCAACCTTGGGGGCCCCTCACGGGGTCCTCCAAGGGCGCGCGGTCTGGACGGGCCCAGCCCCAAGATCGTGATCTGGTGGCCTGAGAAGCAAGCGTCTGATCGGGAGCAAAAATCGACCGATCCATTCATCATCGACGGTCCGACCGGAGTACAACCCTACGCTGAGCGCGGTGGGCCGCATGTGACCATCGCGATCGTCACTTCCCAACGGCGAAACCGGCTGCCAGACCATCAATAGAGGGGAACCCAGATGTCCCAGGCCAAACCGATCAAAGACGTAGTCCGGAAGAAGTATGCGGCGCTGGCACAAGGTGCCGCTTCACCGTGCTGTGCCAAAGACCCTTGTTGCGGTGATGCCACCAGCGACATCTCGACCGGATACTCGCGCGAGGAACTGTCACGCATACCGCAGAAGGCAAATCTCGGACTGGGGTGCGGCAATCCCATCGCGCAAGCGGGGATTCATTCGGGCGAGATTGTCGTGGATCTCGGTTCCGGTGCGGGGATCGATTGTTTCCTGGCCGCCCAAAGAGTCGGAGAACGCGGGTATGTGATCGGCATCGACATGACCGAAGCGATGCTGGATCGCGCCCGGGAGAACGCGCGCAGCGGCGGTTATACAAATGTCGAGTTTCGGCTCGGAGAGATCGAAGACATACCGGTCGACCCCGGTTCGATCGATCTGGTCATCTCAAACTGTGTAATCAACCTGGCGCCGGACAAAGAGCGCGTCTTCCGGGAAATCTACCGCATCTTGCGTCCGGGAGGACGCTTTTGCGTTTCGGACGTGGTCGCCAAGGGAACGATCCCGGCGGACGTGCGGGCCGATATGGAGAAATGGGCCGGATGTATCGCGGGCGCCCTGGACAAGCAGGAGTACCTCGATATTGTCCGGCGCGTCGGCTTCGGCGACATCACGATCAAGTCGGAAGTCGATTACGACTATCAGAAGTCCGACGGCTATTCACTGGCCTCGATTACGCTGTTGGCACGCAAGCCCAACGGCTTTGCCGGCTGAGGCCGCTGGCCAAGAACTGGTTTCTCAACCCGAATGATCCGCTGTGCCACGGGTCTTCAGACCCGTGCAGCGGCTCTCTCCCTTCAACCGATCTATGACCCGGGTTTTGTGCGGTCGAACGCCCTCACCCAACCTGAGCGCCGGGTGTGGGCACCCGGCGCCACAAAGCTCTGAGGGCAGTTCCTGGGTCACGCGACCGCTTCCATCCAGGAACACGTGACGCCTCAGCGTCTGACGGCCTCTTGTCTTCTTTGCAGTCGGGCGTGCCGTCGCAAGCTCCATGTCAGCGCCGGCGGCGTGACCATGGTCGTCACGATCACCATGATGACCACCGCCGAGTAGACACCCTCATCGATGATGCGTTCCCCGTGCAGCGTCAGCCCCAGACCGATGCTCGCGAAGATCAAACCGACCTCGCCACGGGGAATCATGCCGATGCCGATCGTGAGCTTGTCCAACCCGCGACGGATGGCACCCAGAGAGCACGCCTGTTTGCCCAAGATGGCGCCCAATGTCAACAGCGCCGCCAGTCCGAGCACGCCGGGGTTGGCGAAGGCGCGCACTTCCACCTGAATCCCCATGAGCACAAAGAAGACCGGGACCAGGAAGGTGGAGATGGGATGGACCAAGGTATTCAGTTTTTGCTCTCCACGAGCGGTGAATTCGCGGAAGTGAGTCTCCTCCAGAATCAGCCCGGCCGCGTAGGCACCGACGATCGGAGCCAGTCCGATCAGCCACGCCAGATAGGACAGTATGAAACAGAAGACGAGCGCAGTCACGAGCAGCACGCCCTGCCCCCGCAATCGTGAAGCCACGCCAAACAGCCGCGGTGACACGAATACACCCAGCGCCAGCGCACCGAACAGAAACGCGATCGCTTTGCCCAGCACGGCACTGATCGCCGCAAAGGACAATGTCTGTCCCAGCGCCGCGGCGTTGATCAGATTGATCACCAGGGCGAGGATCACCAATCCCAGAACATCATCGAGCACCGCCGCGCCGAGAATGACACGAGCTTCGGGAGAACGGGACTGTCCCAGATCACTCAAGACCCGCGCCGTGATCCCGACACTGGTCGCCGTCAACACCGCGCCCAGGAAGATATGGGCATAGGTGCTGTGCTGCGGGAGTATGACGGCGCCCACGCCCCAGCCCAGAAGGAACGGCGTCACAACACCCAAGACAGCCACCAGCAGCGAAGGCACACCGACCTGGAACATCTCGCGGACGGTCGACTCCAACCCAACCTCAAACAACAGGATGATCACACCCAACTGCGCCAGGACGCCGATCGCGGGCTGCTCCTTCATGAACTCGAACCCGTTCACGCCGACGACGTCGAGGTTCCCCAGGAGCACACCGACCACAAGTTCTCCGAGCACCGCCGGCTGACCCAATCGCACGGCCAGATCACCGCCGATCTTCGCGCCCGCCAAGATGATGGCCAGCCCGAGGACCACTGGCGCCACGTCCTCACCGTGCCCGGTCCCCGCCCCTGCCGTGGCAGGCAACGCGACCGCCAAGAAGGCGACCACCAGCAACAAGAGAATCGATCGTCCGCGGCGATGAAGCATCAGAGAACAATTAGCAGTGTGAGCATCCCGAGCGCCAGAGTCAGAGTTGCCGGATTGTCTCGGGAGCGGGTCAGGGGAGGGATTGTCCGTCCTCGCGTGCCCGCGATCTCCGATCGCGGTGTGTCTGTCAGGAGCACAGGGCTCCTGACCTACAGGTGTTCCTTGGTATGGCAGATTCTCTCACCCCGACCCTCTCCTGTAGGCAGCCAGATAACCTCTCCCTCTGGGAGAGGTCGATCCGGCCGCAGGCC